>NZ_JBDNXE010000069.1:0-20400 GCF_047721585.1 Gluconacetobacter sp. | reverse complement strand
AAAAAGGGTTCCAAATCTATTGCCCCGCAGTTCCAAACCTCGCGGCCCGCTTCAGTGGGGAAACATGTCGGACAGGCCGAAGCGATCTCGATAGGAGGGGTGGGTCTGCCCGACCGGTGGCATGAAATCTCGGAAGTCCGTCTCGAGGACGTGCAATATCATCCCCGGCGTCGAGAAGATCCAGTCGAACGGCAAGGCATATCGCCTGAGCTCGGCGGCGCGGAGAATCCCTGCTGTGAGACAGTGTGTTCCAAGGGGAACGATGTGGCGCACCTTCCTGCCGTTAATCGAGCGAGTACCGTAATCCGGCATTTTGCCTGAGCGTCGGTGCTGATGCCGCGTCAACGACGTCCGCATGGAAAGAAGCCATGCCGGCGTGAGATCATATGTCCCGCGCTTCACCTGCGTCTCGGGCTCGCGGTGCGTGGCGTTGCTTCTCATTCGGCGCTGCAGAGATGGAGGGAGCTGAAGCCGTAATCGCCATACCAAAGTTGTTCGATGTTCATGTCGGTTGTGCCGGGTGGACAGCTATAGCCACCGGTAATGGGATTCGGACGATTATACCCTGTGTAACGGAGCGTCGTTGTCGGGACGTAGGTCGATATCTGGGCAGGAGGAATTTGCCATGTTCCATCCAAGCACGACAGCAGCCGGCCGGAGCCGTCCGCTTTTGCCGCAATCGTACCATTCGGCGCGCATGAATTGCCCGGCCAGGCGTTGCCCCCGTCGGTGCCGAGTCTGACGGAAGTGAACGTAGCGTGGTCGGCCTGAAGATCCGCGTTTGTCCCGTCGTAATGTTGCATTGACACGGAGCCAGGGGTTTCAACGGCAGCGTTGGTGGTGTCTCCGTAGAAGCACGCTCCGCTGACCCATAATCCGCACCCGGGATTGAGGACGCTGGCGTGGTCTTGAATGTCGACGTGATCGCCGACTTTTACATACCCGTAATTGGTGATGATATTGCTTTGGTTGCCACCGGTCCCGGTGGCAATGGTCCCCTCGAAATAGCCGTCCTTCGCATGCACGCCCCCGCCAAAGCCGGCAGGAAGTCCACCATACGGATCAAGGCCGTTGGCCCCGATGTTGCGCGTGAAATAGGCGGTGTCGGCGCCAATATTCGCCGGGGTGCCGTCGTAGTGCTGCATGTAAACCGTCCCGGGCGTTCGCACCGCAGCATCGTTGTCGTCGCCGTAGAGGTAGGCGGACCCGACCTTTACACCGCCATAGCCACCATTCGGGTTGCCGGCGTTGAAGACGCCGCGTGTCGCATTGACGTTATTGGCGTCGTTGATGTCGTTTCCACCCATATCCAGCGAAGCTCGCATTGTGTTGAGTTCGGGATGGCCAGGGACTGAATCGCGATAAAGGTAATCCGTGGTCTCGCTTGATGTGTTTGCCCCGACGAGGATGCCGTACAGATGGCCGGGGCCAGGATTTGGCAATCCAGCAAGAGGCAATTGCCAGGAGCCGCTTGCTCCATAGGCATTTGAGGAATTCATGGAGCCGAACATCCCGTCTTCCGGCACGAAGCCGCCCTGCGCGCCCGTCAGGGACGCGATCGCAACGGCGGATTGACCGGTCAGCGTGATCCCGTCGGAGCTCTCCACGATGGCGTCGAGGGTTTTACTTGCAGGTTGTCGAACGTAGATTTGCCAGGTCTGACGGTATGGATTGACGGTTGTGAAGCCGGACGGCAGGTCGCCGTCGGCAATCAGAGCTGAGATGTCGATCGGCGACGTTCCTCCAACGGGAACAGTGCTCACGAGATCAGATCCGTGCTTGTCGATGTAGAGCTGGGCGGCCTTCAGGAGCGCCTGGAACTGCCCGGCTGTAGTGGCATTCACAGCCTGCGTGTTGCCGTTCTCGATCATGCCGAAGTAGCGCGGGAGAATTGTGAGTGCGACGAGCGTCGCAATCATCACGCCAATAAGGGAGCTCATCGGTAGCCGGTTCCCGAGAGGCTTACGACAGACACAGCGTCTCCCACTGGCGCGGAAACAGGAAGTAATCCCATGTTGCCAGCGGAAGGAGTCGTCCATCGATCGCCGAGTGAAGTGCCGATACTCATGTCGCCGTTCGTTATGTGGATGGCGGCGGCGATCTGATCTGACGTCAGTTCCATCCACGCTTCGATGGTGACTGATTCGTCGTTGCGCACGATCTGATTCCCTGCGCTGGAGAGATCATACCCATTACTGTCGAGGCCGAGCTGACCGAGAGTAATCGAGCCGGTCGCGCTCGGGTGGTCTTCGAGATATTTGAGCAGAGCCGCCTTGTACGCGAGCCACGCCTGTGCCGCAGCAGCGCCACTACCCGAGGATAGCGGCGTGTTCTGGTTCTGCACCACATGGAGGCCCAGCATTGAACTCGTCACGGTTACAATAAGCCACATCGCGAGGAGGATGAACGGCATATGCGCCGGTTATCCGGCATACTCGAATATGACCGAAGCCGTGCTTGCGCCGCTGGAGGCGTTACAGGCGTTCGCAATCTGGGTTGCCGCATCACTATTGGAGAGCTGGATGTCGTCGCCATTGATATTGACGTTCTGGGGCGCCTGACTTCTGGCGAAGGTCGCGCAGGAGTCGCCGTCGACATTGCTCCAGGCAACCTGGAATCCATTGCCCCATGTGCCTATCGTCACGGTGGAACCACCCCATGGACCGGCAATGGTATTGCCGTCGCCGTTGAGCATGGACTTCGGCACCAGTGCCGCGCGGATCGCGGAGCTATTGGAGATGCTCGAGTAATTACGAGCCATCATGCCGCCATTGTAATAGGTCTCGATGTTGGTCGCGAGCTGGCTCTGTTCGCCGGCGGCAGTTGAACCGTTGTTGCGTGAGAAGACCTCGTATGAGCCGGCGAGCACGGCAACCACGGCGAGCAATACCGCCCCGGCCTTCACGAGTAGGGAGATAATCTGGTCCATGCGAAGCCCCTGTGATGGTTTTGTAGGGCAGTATCGCCGGCTCGTTTGTGACTGCGCGCACGGCGGTCACATTGGCTGGCCGCCGCCCATGTTTGACCCGATGTTGTTGGATGCGACGATGAGTGCCCCAGCGAGGAGCATCATCAGCGTGGTGGCGAGACTCTTGATCGCGGCAGCCTGCGCGAGCGTCGAAAGCTCGATCTCGTCGGCCCACATTTTGCTGGACTCGAGGAGGCGCCCATATGCCTCCTTGCCGCCCCAGCTAGCTTCGATATCGTCGATGACCTCGGGAGACGGAAATGCCAACCCGCTGTCCTCCATCGCTTCCGGCAGCGACATTCCCCTCGGACCAAGGCGCGCCAGGATGGCGCCAAGGCGCTCGGCGAGCCATGGCGACGCCCCCTGCATCTGGTGTGCGAGAGCATCGGTATCGGTCATCCCGGCGCGCACCAGGGCGATGAAGCTCGAAATCCAGATGTATCCCTGGATGTTCCGGTAAATCGACCACGGGGGCATGCGCTCCAGCATCACACGCAGCGGCCCGGTCAATCTCGCCAGGCTGAACCAGACCGCGACAACCGTGGCGATAAGCGACCCAAGTATGATGAAGGCGTTCGCACCGGTCGCAAGGTTTGCCGCAAAGACGAGGACGTCTTGGGAGGTGCTGGCCGCGTGCTGGCCTGGAACCCCGTGCAGGAGGGAGGGGATGACCATTTTTGCCATTGCGTACAGGTAGATAAAGAGCACCACGATGTACATGAGCGGCTGGAAGGCTGCACTTTGCGCCGCCCGCATGATCCTGCCTGTTCGCGTCTTGATGTCGCACACCAGGTCCATGGCCGACCCGATGTCGCCGGCACGCTCTCCCGAGAGGATCATCATATATTCATCGTCGGGGATGTATGGGCGGAGCGCCTCGGCGAAGGGCAGGCCTTTTTCCGTCATGCGCGTCAAAACGCTATCGAGCAGGCGCGGGACGGAGGAGCGACGCCTGCGCTTCTGTTGACGCGAATACATGCGAAGGATCCGGTCGACTGAGGCATTCTGTCGCATACGAACCGAGATCATCCGGTAGAGCTGGGCTCTTGTCCTCCAACGGAAGGACATATGGACGTCGAGCCATTCTGTCAGATTGGCGGTAACGCCAGGGCGGGATCGGGCGCTTGAGGTGTAAACGATATTGAGCGTCATGCTGCCTCGGCTGCGCCGGCGGCGCGTTCGGTCATGACGGCGTCGTATGTACGGATGCGATCGACCTTCGCGGTGACCTGGTATGGATCGACGAGGCCGGCAAATACCCGGCCCATGGCGGTCTCTACCATCGACGCATCGACGCCCTTGCGGGCTCGAAAACGATGACGCGCGACCGAAACGCCATGTCGCACGAAGTCGCTCATCAACTCTTCGTCGGTTTCCACGACTTCCGCGACTGCGGTCCGCCCGCCGATCCCGGTACCCAGGCAGTGCTGGCAGCCTGGCCCCGCGCGGCGGATGCGCGATGGATCTTCGCCCCATGTCGGCACTGCCTCGCGGGTTCGGCGTGGCATACGTTCGTCGTCGATCTTCCAGGGTACGGCGCAATGGGGGCAGAGTGTAGGCAGGAGCCGCTGTCCCACGATGCCGCGCACGATCGAGGCGTTGCAGGTGGTTCGGAAACTCAGACGTTCGTAATCCATGTTCTGCAGCCGCAGGGGATAATCGAACGGGTCGTCGACGTGGAGCGTTGTGACGACGAAGTGCCCGGTCTGGGCAGCGTCGAAGGTGGTCAGGGCGACCTCGGTATCACGGATTTCGCCGACCATCATATCGTCGGGGTCCATACGCAAGGCGTTTCGTAGCCGCGCCTTGAATTCCTTTCCTGCAGCGTCTGCGGAGAGGGCGTTTGAGATATCCATCTGGATAGCCCATGGCATCGGATATTCGGCCGGCTGCTCGATCGTGACCAGGCGTCTCCCTGGCTCCGTACGGGCTTTATGCTGCAACGTCTCGAACAGCAGAGTGGTCTTGCCCGAGCCCGTCGGGCCGGTGCAAATCAGCACGCCCGAGGGCGCTATTGAGATATTGAGTATCCGATCGACCTGGTCCTGGGAGAAGCCGTAGCTCAGGAGCTTCAACTGTCCTTCCGGCCGTCGAGGTGAGTGGAATTCAACCGTTGGCTGGGTGCCACGACGAGCGCTGCCGGACCGGGCATACTGGAGTCGGAGGATCATGAACTTGCCGCCCTCGGATACGGGCAAACAAGGACCCTTCACGATACGAACGTTGGCAAGGCCAGTGCCCTTGAGAACATCGCCGGCGATCGCTGCATCCTGGGCTTCGCCCTCGCTGTATGCGCTGTCACGAGAACTCGCGAGCGTGTACATGGCGCGGATCAGGCGGTCGGCATGGTCATTCGTCAATTCGTGGGCGACCACGAGCGTTCCGTTGATGCGAAACAGGATTTCCGTATGGCGTTCCTTGCGGTGGATATGGATATCCGACACCCCGCTTTCCGCACCCTCGCGAAGCAAGGCCAGGCATTCGCCTCGCACCTCTGCATCGAGATTGTCGTCTCGAGAAACCACAAGAGCGTCGTGGTGAGCCTGCTGGATGCGCTCTGTGACGGTCCCCATGCGCTCCCACTCGACACGAAGCATCGCGAGGCGAGGCTCGTGGCGCGCTTCGGCCAACCATGTCAGCATGACCTCGCGACGTTTGAGCGCCTCGTTCGCAAACACAACCTGGTTGATTTCGTCGATGTGGATCTGCCCGCGCAATTCGGCGGGTACCTGAATCGCATTGTCTTCGCGGGCCGTAGTCTTCCTACGAAAAAGCAGATTGAGCATCAGCTCGCCTTCCCTTTGGTCACTCGCTGGAGGACGGGTTCGGTGAACGAGACCTTGAATTGCCAGGCGCCCAGGGTGGGGCCAGCTTCGCTCCCAAGATAAGCGCGCTTCATTTCAATTATCCGCAGCCCTTTGAACTGGTCCCATGGCACAGCCATGGGATCGCCCGGCCACGCGAATGTCGCGCTCGTCGTTGTCATGGGCATCCGCCGGTTACCGACCATCAGGGTGACGGGCGAGCGATTAATCTGCGCCGTGGTGCCTGCAGTCTGGAGGAAGCCGAACAGGTCGCGTTCCTCGAGCGTGTTCTCGCGCTCGTCGGGGTGCCCGGGCGCGACGATCAGGGGTAAAGCATCGTCGACAATGTTGCCGTTGTTGGTGACATCCCCGGGGGGAGCGTCGCTGAGCGAGCCTCCCCTGCGCGCCCATGAAACTGTCGTCTTGTCGTCGCTACACAGCACGCCGGCTACGACCCAGCCGCGGTGGAATGCGGCGGACGGCACGGCGGAGACGCATGCTTTAACCCACGCGGACGGCTGGATGGTTGGCGGCGTGCTCGGCGCTTCCGCCGCCGGCTTCGGCTTCGTTGGGCGATGCAGCATTGCCTGCCGCGCTCTGGCGCGGACGAGCTCCTGCTGATGTTTGTGATAAACGTGAGTGCCTTCCGTAACGCCGAGGGCAAGGGCGAGGGTTGCAGCCGCCGCGAGATACACGGACTGGAGCGAGGTTGAGCGGATTGAAAGGGGCGCGTCAGGAAGGCTGGCTTGCAGCGTTTCGAATTCTGCTCTGGAGAGAATGTCCCGGCGCTCGAACGTGAAGCCTTCGAACCCGCTGCGGACGGCAGCGATCGTCTCGTCTCGATAGATGGTGTCCGATCCGGGGAGAGGGCGGCCGGTGTCGTCTGTTGCGACGACCCAGAACTGATCGAGGCCAACCTCGTACTCGCCATAATATCGCGGGCCAAACGTCGATGCGACCGCGAGCATCAGGCTGTGGAAGGATTCCTTGAGATCGAGTTGCTCGGCCACGAGGAAGCCGATGGCTCCCGGAAACAAAGGAGAGCGGACCGTGTAGTTTGCTCCGAGGGCGAGCGCCTCGGAGCGAAGAGTAAAGAGCGAGGGGCGTCGCTCGTATGTGCGCCAACGCAGGTCGCCGCACCAGATTCTGTGCTCAGCCCGAATGAAGAATGCCATGATCCGCCCCGTTAACCATGTGTCGGCGGCGGGTAGCTCGGCGCGCCGGGCACAGCGATGATCCGGGTCGGCGTGGGAGCGTCGCTGCTTCCACGCAGGGTGAGCACGGAGCCATCCGGCCGGCGCAGGGTCAATCCGCGCGATGAGATGGCCGTGACCACACTCTCGTCGCGCAGGCGCGTTCCGCGTTCCACGTCCTGGCTGCTGCCATCGCTGAAGCGCAGGGTGGCGCCTGTCCGCCCGCCATCGGTCCAAATGGTGTCATAGGTCGGCGCCGGAGGCGGCGTGGGCGGTGCCGGCACGGCGTCGTCCTGCCGTGTAGAGAGGGGCGGTGGCTGCAATTCGAGAGCGGGTCGATCAGGCACGCCGGCCGCTGCCCGCGGTTTGTCTTTCTCGGTGAGGCGGCGAATGTTCTCCTGCATTGCGGTGCCAAGATCGGAGACGATCTTCGCCTGCTGCATCACGGTGACGCATGCGTTGTTGGCATCGAGTTCCGCTGGCGTGAGGACCTGACCCGGCGCGGGTTCCGCCAGTCGGCTGGCGCATTCAGGAATTGGGGTTTGAGCCTGCACCTGGAGAGGTACGGCGAGGGCGATAGCCGCGGCTGCAATGGCGCTGCGTCTCATAGGGTCCGGGCCTCCACAGTGACGACGACGTGTGTTTTGGTTACCTGGGCGTCACCGCCGCCGCCGAACAGCCAGTTCAGTGCTGATCCCACGCCCGTACGGCTGCGGGAGGTGGCGTCGTCGACGTAGCCGCTCAACACCAGGGTCGAGCCGCTCGGAAGCGCAACCGTGTCGTCGAGCGACGTGCTCGACGTCTTCGGCGCCTGGATACTGGAGCCATTCGACGTGATGTTCTGCACCGCAAGGAGCGTCTGGAGCAGGAAATTGGTGTGAAGGAGAATGCGGTTATCGACGATCTTGGGGGTCACCGAGCCCATGAAGCCCGACATCACCACGCCCGGGGACAAGGAGTTCGCTGTCCCGGCGTTGGTCGCAAGGGTGGATACGGTGCTGGCCAGGTACGTCGTGTTGATGCCGTTCTGGAGGGGCGCAGTGACACCGTTGGTGGTGACGACGGACCGATCGTACTGCTCGGTGACGTTGCCGAGTTCGTTCAGCGCCTGGAAGACGACGTTCGACCCGGAGAACAGGCCACCGGTTCCGCGGCCTGTGTCGAGGATCGATGCGCCGAAGCGGAACGGGGTGTCACCCGACTGGATCGAGGGGATCGTGGCCGGCGTCGAGGTCAGGCCGACCAGACCGTTGTGCGATTTGAATGCAAATTGCGGACTCCAGCCGTAATTCGTCTCCCGAGTGATCTTCACCGTGTAGACGTGGACCTCTACGGCGACCTGCTTCATCAGGCTTTCGTTGACGCCGTGCATCCATTCTTCGATACGGGCGACCTGATCGGGCGTCCCGGTAACGGAGAGCGTTCCGAGCCCGTCGTCTGCGACGACCTGAGCCCCTCCTGAGACAATCTGTGCCGTGCGCTCGATGGTCTTCCAGCGATTGGTTTTACTGGTGTTACTGATCGACGCCATGCCAGCGGACTGGCCGGATGAGCCTCCCGAGGAGCCTCCCATACCGCCACCGCCCATACCGCCGCCGCTCATGCCCCCGCCGGACATGCTCCCGCCGGATGAGCCACTCCCGCCTCCCGTGTAGGCGACGATCGAGGTGTTCGCGTTGGTGTCCCCGGGAAACGCCGGAATGGTGAAAGTGCGCGTTTCTGTACGGAAGAATTCGATGTGTCCATCGACCCAGCGCTTCCATACCCCAAAGCGTGTCGCAATCGCCTGGAAAACGCCCTCGCGTGTCCCGCTATATGCCAGCCAGTTTCCGCTGCCGCGCCAGGCCGGGAAGGAAGAACGGGTTCTTGAAGCGGCGGCTGAGGCGAGAGCGGACGCAACCGGCGGCGGAGGCAGGTTGGTGCCGTTGAAGGTGATGGGAGTCTGATTCCCGCCAGACCCGAGACTGTCCGCCAGATCGTCCTGTTCGGCATCCGGAGCGATCCGGACGGGGATACCGGTCTGGCGGCTGGCCTGGATGGCGGCGTCCCGCAGGGAGACCGGGCGCGCAATCGTGAGCGAGGACTGCACCTTCAGAATGTCGGGCAGCGGATCGGCATCATGGAGCGTCTCCCCCACGAGCCAGGGCTTGTCGCTCTCGGTGATAATCGGCGTGTTCGGTACCCTTGAGTCGCGCGATCGTGCGAGCGTGTCGTCTTCGCTCCGCCTCGCCTCCTGGAAGTCCTGACACGCGCTTAGAAGCGCCATGATTGCGACGGCCGAGAGAATATGACGTTTGGTTTTCAACGGCCCTGTCCTCCGGGCGACGTGACGACAAGAAAACGGTTGCTCGAGTGGAATTCCGCGCGAATGGACTTGCCCTCATCCGCGATCGTGCGAACCACGTCGCTCATGACGGTGTGGAAATCGCCCGTGAAGGTTGTGAGGGCAGGCACATTCCAGTTCAGCTCGTGCGGCCACTCGACCTTCCAGCCGGCGCGGTCGGCCCAGGCAATCATCTGGTCGCGGATGGGCTGTCCTTCGACGAGCGTCCAGATCTCCGCTGGAGGCTGTAGCCGGAGCGGCGCGGCCGGTGGGGCCGTCATCGCCTGCGGCTGCCGGCTGATCGGCGCGTCGTGGATCGAGAGCGCGGCGCCTGTCCGCGCAGGCGCCGGCAGCGGAGACACGTTGACGCCTCGGATGTTCGGCTCGACCGTATGAAGCTCGGGCTGGGCCGGGATGCGCATTGCAAGCGAGGCGCCAGCGCGCAGGGTGCAACTCCCTGTCCGGATCAGCGCTCCATCGGCCGCGTGCCCGTAAAGGCACGTTGCTGCGGCGTCATCGACGTCGAGTTCGAGGAGCAGGTTCAGGCCGACGGCCGAGATCGAGTAACGCACGGTGTGCGCACCGGGGTAGGGCATCCCGTCCGGGGACAACGCGAAGCCGCGCTCCCGCAAGGTGTCGCTGAGAAGCGTCTGTGCATGGGCCTCGTCGGCACCTTCGAATGGAGACAGGCGCAGGGTCGATTGCCCAGGGTCCATACTGGTGGCGAGGATGTCCGCGATAAAAACCGTCAGTGCGGATGTGTCCCGGAATGTTGCCCCGGTGACATGAGATGCCCTGTCGGGGAGCGCATCAGTGGCACAGCCGGTCATAAGCCCGAGCAGAGTTGCGCCGATAAGCGTGGGGTGGCGTCGGATCACGTCTTGCCTCCATGGGTAATTCGGATCACAGGCGCGCCAGGCCCGGCTCCTATCAGCATCGCTTGATCGACCTGCCGATCGACGACATAGGAGTCCCCGATCACCCTGTAGGGCTGAGCGGCGCTGATTGCAGGTGAGACGACGAGCAATCGAGGGGCTGAGACGATCCCGCCTGGCGGGAACTGGAAATATGTGTGCCCGTCGTCGCAGTAGACACGCATTGGCTTCCAGGGGAGATCGGGACCGTCGATGTGGTAGGTGAAGTCCGGCCCCGATTTTCCAGGGGACGGCGAAGTCGGTGTCGGGGGCTCAGGTTGGGTCGTTCCGTCGGACGGCCCATACGTGAAGGCGACTGTGCGCATGCTGTCGCCGTCTGGCTGGAGCGCGAGAGCATAAGAGCGCCGGCTCGTGGCGAAGTGCAGAACTGATGGACGTGCGCCGGCCAGTGGGGTCAGCGCTACTGCCCAACCAGCGTGCACCCCTCGCGTGCCCCGAACGAGGTCGGCGCGCCACCCACGAAGGCCGGTGCTCGTGAGCGCGCCTCCGTCCATCGTCTCGCCGTGCTGCAGCCTCACAAGGCAGATGCTTCCGGGCGCACAGCGGATCCGCGGATAACCGTCGCCGTATGCGAACCAGACCGCAGACGGTCCAAACACCGGCCGCGCCTCCTGGGCCTGCGCCTGGGCAGGCGCGGCGCTCGGCATGGAAGTCGGTGGCGTGACGTTGATGGGGCGCTGAGCTCGACGGGTTTCCGTGACGGCGAGAGGTATGGCCCCACGTGCGGGGGTCTCGATCCGCTCGTTGATGCTGCTCAGGAAGCCGTTGATCCGATCGAGGCTCCGTTGCAGCGCCAACTCGGGAGAGGGCATGCCTGGAACCGCGACGGAAACCGGCTCGTTCGTCGCCTCGCTGCACCCGGCGATCAGGGCCGCGCCGATGATAGGGGTCAAGATCCGGGCAGTCTTCATGGGGAGACTATGGAGTTATCGTTTGTGACTCCGGTCGAGCCAGTGGACGGCCTGATCACCGTCCCCAGGCCTGTCCCGTCGCAGATTTCGCGAGCGAGTTCGTCAATGACCCCACCGAGGTCAATACTGGCGTCCTGGCCCGCTTTGATGCGTGCCGTCTCACGGCGCTCTATCTCGGCCTCCGCGCTCCCGCGGGGGAATACCTTCGCCAGCCTGCGGCGTGCCTCGGCGGTGCCCAGCGCGTCATATAGGCGCCGCCGCAGCGCGGTGTCCTTCGGGCTGGTGGACAGGGCCCAGAGTTCGATCGGACCCATCAGATTCAACACAAAGAGTTCGAAGACTTCGTGCTTTACGCGGGTCTGCCAGATCAAGGGTGCCCCGCTACCGTCCGGCCGCGGTCCGTTCAATCCGTTATAGACAATAGCCCGTGCGGCGGCGCTGAGCTGGAAACGCTCGCAGATCGCCTTTGCTTCCTTGTCATCAGGCGCGCCGAGAATAAACCGGCCGGTTGAGTGGGAGATCAGATACTCTCCGAAGTCGTCGAGCTTCTGGCTTGCCAGTCCGATCTTTACATTCAGCTTGGCCGAACGCCGGGCCGCTTCCTCAAACTGCCGCTGGATATGTGGAGCGCCGGCCGTGCGTTGAAACTCGTCACACTCGATCCGCTTGAAGCTCTCGCGAAACTCCTCGAACCGCCTGCGATGGTATTGTCTAACGTGAGCCGGCACGCTTTCGGCATCGTCTGGGTGCAGGAAGAAATTTTTGGCGACGATGTGAAAGCCGAGAAGATACATCAGCTCGGTCTGCCTTTGGGACTCCCCGATTCCTTCGGGCGCCACCCGGCCGATGTCGAGGACGACGATCCGCGCCTCGCCAAGGTCAAGACGGGTCGGCCGATTCAGAGACGGGTATTTGTCGATAAAATGGGTGATGTAACGGCGGAAAATCCCGATCGTAGACTCTTTTCCAGATGTCGGAGTAACGTCCTCGAACCGCTGTAAGCGCGGTTCCCGTAGAACACGGATCAGATCACCAATGGTCGGTGCTGCCCATTGGGTCGCCCGATGTGCCATCCGCATATCGCCCGCATCTGCGAACAGATCTGCAATCTGCCACCAAGGGGTGTCTCGCTCAGGTGCAAGTCGATTCCGGGACAGTTCCTTATCGACAGTCGGATCGATCCCGGGGCGCCAGACTTTTGGCTGCACCGACGGTCCATCGTCGGAGAAAAACTCGTAGACAGCCGGGATAACCGCGTCGATCAGCTGGTTCATGGACTCGAACGGCTGCCCGTCGATCGGCGTGCAGATCAGGCCCAGGAAATTTCGCAGGAAGGTCGTGTGGTATTCCAGCGGCATCCGGCAGCAGGTCTCAGGATCAAAGATGTTGACGGCGTGTTCTTCGATCAATTGAAACGACACATGAAGTGCCAGATGCTGGTCTGCCGCGCGCAGGCCGGCACGAACCATGTCCACGAACCCGGAAGATGAATCGCCGACATCGAGCTTGCCGATCAGAGGGACCCGGGCTCCATGTGCTGTCATCGCCGCCGGGCTCAGCACGGTGTTTAGGAGCAGTGCATTGGCGAGCATCGACTTGCCGTGTCGCGAAGGGGCGACAAAGAGATCGAGCACGGCGTCCCGGCCGGATCCGGCAGGGTCGTAGTGGACGATCGTCCCGTCGGCCGCCCGGAACAGCATTGCACCGTCGAGCCACGGCGACGCCGGCCGTGCCCACGGCATCATGGCGAGCATTTGCGAGAGGGGGCCCGCTGACGGCGGTGCCGTCGATGCGAGGGCCAGCCCTGGCACAGACGACAGCACGCCGGCGAGAGGGTCGCCGCACACCCGGCTTGCAGAGGCGCCGCCCCACGACTGGATGGCTTGCTCCAGGCGTGAAGCCCGCACTTTCAAGGTTTCGGTCTGCCCTGCCGGCGCAGACGTTGCGAATGCCATGCGGAGCTTGACCGGGGTATCCTCCTGGCGTGCCCGCATGTCCTTGATCTCGGCGAATGCCATGTTGATTGGGAGATTCGCGCCAAATTTCAGGAATGTGGCGATTGCGTCCTTCCAGAGCATGTACCCGGGGCGGATGCCCTCGATCATGCCAACCATCCGCCAGGGCATGCGGCGGCCAGCCAGTTTCGCAGCAAGTTCCGTGAAGCTCGGTATCGGCGTATTTGGAGCCCCGGGATGCGGCATCTCAGGTGCTCGCGTGAGTTCGAGCGGTGTCCAGTCAAGCGTGGACAGCGTGGCCGTCGCGAAGTCCGGGGTTAGGGCATCATCACGGAATAATTGCTCGCGGAGAGGGGGCCACAGCACGTCCGCGACATCCCGCGGCGGGATCTCGTCAGGGATCGCCTGGCTGCTGCGCCCCAGTGGGGTGGACGGCGTCCAGTCGCTTCCGGCCGTCTCAGGGTATATCTCTTCCCTGATCGCCCGGAGGCCGGCTTCAGGGGCCAGGATTTCAGCCAGCACGGCCTCTCCGGCCAGAGCCTGTAGCACGCCTTGGACAAATGATGAGTGGATCGTGCCGAGTTCGAGGCTTCCCAGGAAGGGGTTTTGCGCGTCACCGAGGGGCGGCAGTCCAGCGAGATTTTGCCGGCGCTCTGCCTTTGCCTGTCGTGCCTCTTGACTGGAGAGACGGCCCGGCCGGGTCCACAACGTGAGATAGATGCGCTCCTGACGCATAAACGGCGGCAAGACACGCTGGCGCTCGGCGAAGATATCTTCGAACTCCGCATTCAGCGCTGCGGCAATTGTGCGGCGTTCGTCGAGATTACGAGCGATTGTTTCCTCGACGCCGTCAGGATCCGCCGCGTATGAGAACTGCAGCGCGTGTCCAGGGGCGGCAAACAAGCTCGTCAAGGCAAGCCTGAGGCGAGATGACGCCGCCCGGATTTCCGGGCCGCTGGCGATACGCCGCATTCCACGCAATCTCAGGACGGTCACGTAATCGCCGCCGAACGTGACGATGCCATGCCGGTCACAGGTTGCGAGGTCGCAGAATGCAGTCAGGTCCCGCTTGAAGAGGCTTGACGTTGCGGCAATCGCCTGAAGGACTCTATCGCCTAGCGATATGCCTGCCCGCGAGACCGGAGCCGGCTTTTCCGACTTGTCTTTACGGATGAAATTCACGGGCCACAGACCCACTCAGCCGCGGCAGACTGGTAGAGCCCATTGTCGGGGCCAAACCATCCTCCCAATGCAACAGAGCGCACCGCGGAGACACCGGTGCGCTTCGGAATGCTGATGCCGTTGAGCGACAGGCCGGCGGCTCGGAGCACGGACGGGCGGTCCGTGCCGATCCGGGCGATCGCCGCGGCACGCTGCGCGAGCAGCATGTCGAGGACAGCTTGGGCCGCTTTGGCAAAGCCCACCGGGTCAGTGGTGGGGATGGCAGTGGTATCGGCCGCGCGGGCCGTATGGACGGCCGTCACCAGGCGGCTGACCACCGGCTGGTCGAGGTGGGGCAGCCATATGAGCGCCGAGACCTTGTCGATGTCCGGCTCGTCCAGCGCGAATGCTGGAACGCATGTCATGCAGAGGGCCCGTCCCGCTACCGAAGCCGCCGGCGCGAGATGACCGCAGCACGCGCAGCGATCGGGTGCGTTTGCGGCAAGCGGACCCAGTCTGAGCGAACCGGCGGGTTGCATCGAAAGCGAGACGGGGTCCATCACCTGTCAAACCGCATCTGCTGCTGCTCGCCGGTGACGGTCGGGCCGGAGTTGAAGATGGTGAAGGACGCCGTCTTGGCGAAAAAAGGAAAGGCAAGAAACACGCCCCCCAGCACTCCGGCCGCGACCAGCATACCCGGTCGGCTTCCGGCGTTCGGGTTACGCTGATGCTGATACCAGCCAAGCCCGCACATGATCAGCAGGACGCTTCCAAGGATCCAGCAAAAGGCGTTCATGAGGTATGACCACGCGCTGAGAGCATGTCCGGTCGATTGCTGCATGATGTCGTCGATCGCCTGTGCGTGGGCGTCGGGGGCGAAAACCACGACCGCGAGCGCAAGTGCGGTGAGCGCCGTGGCGCGGCGAACACCCGGCGTCGTGCGCGGTGAATTTGAATTCGGCATGGAGCCTCCTTTTGGGTGGATAACGAGAAGCGACGGCCGCATCAGGAACCCAGCTTGAGTTCCTTCAGCAGAGCGGGAGCGATGACGTCCGCGTTCATCACGAAGAAGCCTGAAATGCCCATGACGGCGTTCAGCGCGGGCGAACTGTTGTTTGTGCCTTTGGCGCGGCCGACCTGTCGGACGAGCGCGAAGTAGACGATCAGCGCGCCATAGCAGGCAAAGTATGTGTGCCAGACGGTCAAGATTGCGGTGAGGGTCTGTAGCGGCCCGCCTTTTGCGGCGTTGGAGAGCGTGTCGGTCGAGAAGCTGAGCTTTTGGGACGCGCCCAGATCAACGTTGGCGGCAAAGCCGAGTGTACGGTTTCCCACATTGAGGAATTCCGGGAACGACAGGAACGTCGCACCGACTGCGATCATCAGTTCGGGGACGAACGGCTTGGCGAGCAGGCCGTTCGGCGCGGCAGACCGTTGGAGAATTCCGAGGAGCCCGCCGACAAGGAACCAGGACCCGCCGACGTAGCACAGCAGCGGGAGGACCCACGACAAGGCGAGACCGATGTCTTGTGCGAAGTCGAAGAGACCTTCCATGTCGTCGGCTCCTACCGAATGACGCCATGCTCGGTGTGGACGACGAACGCGTTGCCGATCTGCGTAATGCCCTTAACAGCGCCCCAACCAGGAACGGTGTCGTCGTTGACGACGCGGATTGCGTTCCCCGAACTATCCTGGAGGATCGCAATACCAGGTGCGCCTGCCTGCACGTGATAGACTGGGCGTGCCGGCTCGCTTGGTCCGGTTGGCGCAGTGGGCCGCGCTACTGAATTCGGGGGTGTTGTGTGGCTTTGTGACGAACGGGCCGGACCAGTTTCCTGTGGCCGTGCCGTAGCCGCTTGAATCGTTGTCAGAGTCTTCTCAACCAGATCCTCTCGGTGCTGCAGTTCATCCATCCGGCCGCCGGCCGCTCCGATCCTCTCCCCAAGGGACACCTGCAGGCCGCTCACCTGCTTCTCGAGCGTCGCGAGATGGTCCGCCAAGCCTGCCATCTGCTTGGCGAGGTTGAGCTCAAGCATCTCGTCCCTGCTGGGAGCGGGGCTTTCAGTGTCCGCTGATACGGTCGGGGCCGGCTGCGCACTCGGGGCGGGGGAGATGGTCTGGATCGCTGTTGGACCGGCCGTTAGGGGTGGCGTGCCAGGTTGCGAAACAGGACTGGAAGCCTGTGGTTGAGCCGGAGCCGGAGCCGGAGCCGGAGCCGGAGCTGGGGCGATGGCCGGCGTTGGCTGCACGGGCGTGCTGGGCACAGCCGCGACGGCAGGTGGCCCGGGAATACCCGCACCGCCGAACGGCTCGTCCGTGTTCGAAGTATCCTCTTGCCCAGCGGGCGTGGGCATGGCGGGTGGGGTCAGCGCATTCGCCGTCGGAACGTCTCGCGCCCCAACGGCGACCGAGGGGGTGGTTGTCCTGGCCGCCGAGGACGCCAGAGAGCGGCCTTTGGGTCCTGCGGTCCACAGGTGAGGCCCGACCAGCGCTGCGCCCGCTACTATGGCGGTCGCCGCGGTCGCAAGGAAGATCGGTTTGGTGAGGCGCCGTCGCTGCCTGCTCCCACGATCACCGTCTGTCGCCGCTGGCACCCTGCCGTGGGAAATCCGGCTCGCCGCTTCGCCGGCGTCCTCACCGGACCCATCGAGCGCTGATAGTTCCTCGGACTCCGTGGCGGGGTCGTTTGTGCCGCTGTCCTCGTCGGTTCCCTGTGCGCGGCGGCGCGCACGCAACATTGGGGTCACGTCGGAGACATTGTCATGTCGCATCGCGCTACCTCGCATGAGTGTCTGGCCCTCCTTTCGGCGAGGATCAGGATCGCTCATGCGTGTGTAACCGCAGGGGTTCTGGCGCTATTCGCCGGGGGCGAAAACGGGCTCCTCAAAAACAACACCGACAGGATCGCCGGACCGTAGCCAAACCGTCGCCTGTTGGGGGGTCGCCTGCTGGAGGATCTGGCCGAGCTGTTGTCCGGCCTTGCCGGCGGCGACCCCCATTTGTTGGGGCAGTGTCAGGTGTGTGAACGAGGCAAGGCCAACCCCGCTCGTATAGCTGCTCGTGTTCGTATTCTGCATCGCGTTGCCGAGGCCTTCGACGAACGCCGCGGCTGTCGGCAGAATGATCCTTGTCGCGATATGCTCATCAACGTCTGACGCGACGCCAGTCTCTGCCGTATCGGGTGAAACAGCATAGGCGGAAATACCGATCGGGTCGGCATCCCCGATCATTAACTTGTCGAACTTGATAACAAGGAAATTGTCTTTTCTTTGGAACGCACCGGAGACGCGAGCGTGGATGAGTGCTCCGCTATCGATTTCTACGAGCGCCTGACCACCAATATCACTGTTCGCAGTCAGTACCGCGTGTCCGTAGACGCCACGGCCCGCCGCGACGAGCGGACGCCCCTTGCTCTTGCGCGGCGATGCCGCTGGAGATCCTGACGAGACGCTAACGGTCGAAGCCGTTTCCGGCCCCGATTGCGCAGGAGTGCGCGTAAAAGCCTGTCCATTTGAGCCTTGCTTCGCTGCTACAACGCCCTGGCTCGGTAGCTTTACATCGAGCGACGGGGGATGGCTGCTCCAGGCGGCGAATAGCTCCGCTTCAGCCAGGTCTGAAAGACTTCCATTGCTCGCTCCGCGGGAACCGTGTGCGCTGTGATTACCGTGGGAAGCGTCTTCGGCTGGATCTCGCGTAAAAGGGTTGCTTCCATCGGCCGATTGGGGGGGATCCTGGTGGTGCTCCGCTGGCGGCGGTGTGCGGCGAGGGGGCGTGCTGGATTGTTCGTGTTCGCCCGGGGCACTGCCGATGACCGGGGCGTTGTCTCCCTTGAGGTGATCGTTTGTCGCGAGCGCGCTTGCGAATGACTTATGGCTCGCCTCGGCCGCTCGAGCATCCGCCATTTCTTTGTCTCGCATGGTCCGGTCGAGCATGTCCGAGTGATTCTGCCCCCCTGCCGGCGCCGCCATCTGAGGCGGCATCAGGTCGCTGGCTTTCGGCCGAGGGTGATCGTCGTGCGCGAGGAGATACCATCCTCCCCCGAAGACGACGACCAGGCCGAGGACTGCCAGACCGACGGAGCGTGTAGCGACCAAACTCTTTCCGAGTGGCGTGCGGCTAATCGGCGTGGCCGGAGCTCCGTCGCTCATGGGGCATCTTCCGATAGGGACACGCTGATCATCCGTGTTCCGGTTGATACAAGGACGACAGAGGTTTCCGGAATCTCGAAGATTCCCACATCATACTCTGACTGATGGGCGCTCGGGGCGGGAGATACGGGCCAATATCCATTGTCCATTCGAAGAAACATCTCGTGACCGATTTTCCACGCACGCGTGTGATCGGGGCTTACACCGCTCACCGTAAGCGGAACGGCATCGGCCGGCGGCGCACCATCGAGCAAGGCGTTGAAGAACGACGCTCCCGTGACCGGGGCATCCGCTTCTGTAACCGGGACGGACTTTGCATTGGGGCCACGCCCTTGCACCCGTGCGGTGAGGTCGGCGTCGTAAGCGCCCGTGCCGGCCATAATCATGAAGTTGATGGGCTTTGGCGCGCCTTTCAGGCTCACCAGGACACCGCCGTGGGCGTATCGAGAGATCGGGGTCAGCTGAAGGACGTTGGAACCTGCCTCGGGCACGCAAGCGTAAATACCCACCCCGCGGACGGCTGGGTTTTGTCCCTGTCCCCTCGCATCGCAACCACCACCCTTATTGGTCGCGAGGTCCCACGCGATAGGCCACGGTTGGCCCGTTTCGTCCAGAAACGTAATTGAGGCGGGATAATCTTGGGCTATGCGCACAATGTTGGTCTGAGCACCCGGCGCAAGCGAGATCGTAACCGACCTGGAGACGGGCACAGCAAGACGATGCGGGTCGTCAATCCCGTCAAGGTTCTTCTCGGCCTGATCGTAGCGATCGTATATGCCTCTCATGACCGGCGGTGGCGGGAGATTGCGGAATGCGGGATCAACAGGGTTGTGGTCTTGAGCCTCCGGTTGAGATTGTGCGAGCGCCGTCGAGTGGACGGCGGCGAGCGCAAGCCAGCCGCCGACGAAACCATAGAGACGCCGCATTTACCCTCCGTTATCCGAAGCGCGAGGGGCGTTGAGCTCCGTAATCACGAGCCCATCGGGGTGCTCAGGCGCGTTTGTTCTTCGGATCGCCACGTCAATCGAGAGTAGGTTTGTTGTTGACCCGGAAGAGTTCTCCCATCGGAGCAGCATCGGGAAGTGAACGTGCCATTCGTATTCCCCACGCTCCGTCTTCCCCTCAGACCTTATTGTTGCAGCGCTTTTTGGAGAGGCGGTCAGGAAAACACGCTTCTCCTTGATAAATTCGATGTTCCCAGGGCCTTTGAACGCCTGGCCCCAGGCGTTCCACGCTGGAATGTCGAAATCGGCAGCGGCTGCCGAGAGATGCTTTCCATAATCGACGTAATTCATCGTGTAGAGGTTTGTTACTTTAGCAACAGCCCAATCCGTTATTTCCGAATCTGAAAAATACGGCTGATCCGTCACGATGAGTTCGCGGGGCTTTCCCAGTGAATCGTGATAGATGTAACGCACATGTGGCGTGTGTGAGACCTCGACGACCAGGACCAGCGCAAGAAGTATGTTCAGGCACAAGCTCACCATGAAGGCGAGTAGTGCTTGTTTTACCGTGCGCTGGAGAAATTCGGGATCAAGGAGGCGGCGTTGCAGCGCCATGCGACTGTTAAGCATCAATGAATGCTACCAGTGGCACTTCGTGCAATTCGGAGCTGTCCAAGCCTGCTGTAATGCTGTCGTCGGCGGTCTTTTGCGTTCTGATAGAAGACGGTCTGCGTGATCTGGCAGACCCTTTTTATCATCTGTTCGACGAGTACTTGGCTCTCAGGGACCTCGAGTGGGTTTTCGCTGGGCGCTGATTTGAGAAGGGTCAGGCCCGCGCGGCTAGGCAGCCCAGCGCGCTGAGCTGCCGTTTTGATCGTACCGACCGGAAGCCCGAGATAGTCTGCGATGTACGTGGGCGAGTACAGACGTTTCCACAATTCCGCGAGATGAGTGATCGCCACGCTGTTCCAGATCGCCCGCCCAGATCGGGTCCGTGGAATGAGTAATTTTGGACTGGACTGCGATGGCTCTTGGTTGACAGAGATTCGCAACTGTGCGGG
>NZ_JBDNXE010000068.1:0-21787 GCF_047721585.1 Gluconacetobacter sp. | reverse complement strand
AACCCGATCAGGAGGACGCCCGCGCCCAGGCCGGCCAGCAGCAGCTTGGCCGGGCCGCGGCCTGGGCGGCGTGCGCGGGGCAGGGGGCGGGGAGGGGTGGGGGACGGCGGATGGGGGCCGTGTGGCCCTGGGCGGGATGGGTCATGAGGTGGGTAATCTAGCGCATCCGCGCCCCTTTCGGCCAGCCGGATGAATATTGCGGGGTATTTGCGGGGTTAAGATCACGAATTTGACAAGTCGGCGTTCACTGCGATGCTGTCGCGCTTCCTCAACTTGGAGTGTCGATGTTGATGACGCGGGTGGTGGCGGTTCGGATTGTTCGGGTCTGTTCGGCGGTGATCGGCCTGATGGCCTGCGGTGTGGCGGGGGCCGCCTGGGCCGGGGCGCCCGATGCCGTGTCTTCGATAGAGGTCGATGCGTCCGCGGGCGGAACGCCGTTCCGCCATAGCTGGGAGCAGGCGTTCGGTTCGGATCGTGCCGACATGGCGCTGACGGAGAGCTATCTGCGGAATGCGGACCGGACGCGGGAGGCGACCGGCTTTCGGTATGTGCGGTTCCACGGCATCTTCGACGACACGATGGCCATCATGGCACCGGATGGCGCGGGCCATATGCATTACAATTTCCGCAAGGTCGATGCCGTGTATGACGGCCTGCTGGCGCATCATATCCGGCCGCTGGTCGAGCTTTCGTTCATGCCCAGCGCCATCGGCAGCGACGTGCTGCGTCGCGACGGGGGGCTGGAGCCGCTGGTGACGGGGAAGGCGGGCGATCCGGCGAAACCCATTACGGACTATAGCGGCGGGACGCTGTGGTATCGGGCCAATGTGACGCCTCCGGTGCATATGGCGGACTGGAACGCGCTGATCCGCGCCTTCGTGGAGCATCTGGAACAGCGTTACGGGGCCGAGGAAGTTCGGCAATGGCCTTTCGAGGTCTGGAACGAGCCCGATCAGGCAACCTGGGTGGGGCAGCCCCGGATGGCGAGCTATTTCGCGCTTTATGACAATACCGCCCGGACCATCAAGGCGGTCGATCCGGCGTTGCGGGTCGGTGGGCCTGCGACGGGGGCCATTCACTGGGTCGGGGATTTCGTCGAGCATGTGATGCGCGAGCATGTGCCGGTCGATTTCGTCTCGACGCATATCTATGCCAACGATCCGCCCGATCTGCTCCGGTTGCCGAAATCGCCCGACAATACGGGGAATATTGTCTGCGATGCGACGCGGACGGCGCGGCAGGTGATCGACCGGTCGGGGCGTCGGGACCTGCCGCTGTATATCACCGAATTCGGGGCGGATTGGGATATTCATAATGGCAGTGCGGACCGTCCATGGATCGCGCCGTGGATTGCGCAGACGGTGCATGATTGCGACGGGCTGGCGCCGATCATGTCCTACTGGACGTTCTCGGACGATTTCGAGGAACAGGGGGTGATCGCCAACGAGTTGCCGGGTGCATATGGCCTGTTGACGACCCATGGCATTGCCAAGCCGGCGTTCAATGCCTTTGCGCTGCTGCATCGTCTGGGAGCGCGGCGTTTGCCGGCCGGGTCGGGGAGTGACGATATTCTTGCGACGCGCCGGGAGGACGGGGCGATTGCTATCGCGCTGTGGAACGGCGATCGGGAGCGGGGGCGGGAGCGGCATCTGGCCTTCAAGGGCGTGGGGTCGGTCAAAGGGGCGACGGTGGTCGTGATCGATCGCAGCCACGGCACGCCTGCCGCGTTGTTCGCAGCCATGGGGCGGCCGGTTTCGCCCACGCGCCAGCAGGCCGAGGCTTTGATTGCCGCCGCCCGATTGCCTGCGCCGCAGCCGGCGGTTTGTGCGCGGGCGAACCGGTGTGACATCAGGCTGCCGCCTGAAAGTCTGGCTTTGTTGGTGGTGCCGGGTTCGCCCTGATGACATGGTGCGGGTGCCGTGAGACAGGATGGTATTGATGCGTTCTTTTCTTTTTCCGCTTTTCCTGAGCGTTCCCGTGGCCGCATTGGGGGCACCGCCTCCGGTGGCGGTGATTGCCGATCCGCCTGCCGACAGGCTGCATCCGGCGGCGATGGCGGCATTCGTGATCCCCGCGCAGGATGGCGCGCTGAATGCCGTGATGTATCGCGCGGCCGGGGTTGGGCCGCATCCGACGCTTCTGCTGCTTCATGGTTTTCCGGGGAACGAGCAGAATCTCGATCTGGCGCAGGCGGCGCGGCGGGCGGGGTGGAATGTGCTGACATTCCATTATCGTGGTTCGTGGGGAAGCCCGGGCCGTTTTTCGTTCGCCAATTGCTTGCAGGATGGGGCGACTGCGCTGGCTTATCTGCGTCGGCCGGACGTGGTGGCCCGGTTCGGGATCGATCCGTCCCGTATCGCGGTGGCCGGACATAGCATGGGCGGCATGGTGGCCGCACGGGTTGGTGCGGATGATGCCGGTGTGATCGGGGTCTTTCTGATCGATCCGGCCGATTTTGCCGCCATCGGGCGCGGGTTTGTCGATCCGAAGAAGCGGGCGGCGTTTCTGCTGGACGAGGTGCGCGGCGACATGCCGCCGCTGGCCGGGACCAGCGAGGAGGCGATCATGACCGAGACGGCGCATGCCGGCCGGTCGCTGGACCTGGTTGCCGCCATGCCGGCGCTGGCGGGGCGGCCGCTGGCGTTGATCGGGACGACACGGGGGTTCGGGACGATGGCCGAGGCGGCCGCGCGGCGGGCACGGGAGGCCGGTGCCCGGCACCTGGATGCCGAGACGTTCGAGACCGACCATGTTTTTTCCGATGCGCGGATTGTTCTGGCCGGCAGGTTGGTGACGTGGCTGGCGCAGTTCGGGAGGTGATCTGATGCCGGGAGGCGGTTGTGGTGATTTACGCGCATTCGCTCGATGACCGGGGCGAAGACGATTGGGAACGATTGGCGTGTCATCTGAAGAATGTGGGCGCACGGGCCGCGATCCATGCGGCCTCTTTCGGGGCGGCGCAACTCGCCCTGGCGATGGGGTTGCTGCACGATATCGGAAAATGCTCGGTCTCTTATCAGGAATATATTCGTCGTCCGGTTGATGGAAAGGGAACGAAGGGGCCGGATCACAGCACGGCCGGCGCGCAAAGGGCGGTGGAGATTTATGGGCGGCTGGTCGGCCGATTATTGAGCTTCGGCATTGCCGGGCATCATGGCGGATTGATGAATGGCGACGGCCATGAGGGCGGTAGCCTGACATCCCGCCTGGGCAAGACCGTGGAGCAGCATGACGGATGGCAGACCTGTACCGGGGCGTTGCCGAAAGACCTCCAGCAAAGCATGAGGCCGCCCCGCCGCAACGATATCGATGCGGCATTTTCGTTGCCTTTTCTGGCGCGAATGCTGTTTTCGTGCCTGGTCGATGCCGATTTTCTGGAAACGGAGGCGTTCTACAGCGCAGCGGAAGGGGGCGATCCGCCTGAGCGCGGTGGTCGGCTCTCGCCGGATCATGTTCAAACAACGCGTGCGTTCCTGGCGCGGCATCGCCGTGACGATACGGATGTCAACCGCCTGCGTTCGCGCATTCTCGACCATGCGAATGCCAGGGCGGGGCTGGAGCCGGGCCTGTTTACGCTGACGGTGCCGACCGGTGGGGGCAAGACGCTGACCTCGCTCAGCTTTGCCATGGAACATGCCGCCGTCCATGACCTGCGGCGGATCGTCTATGTCATTCCTTTTACCTCGATTATCGAACAGACGGCTTCGGTGTTTCGGGATGATGTGGGGTTGGGCGATGCCGTGCTGGAACATCATGCCAGTTTCGACTGGGACCAGCGGCGGCCGGCGAGCGATGACAGCGAGCATGAAGGGGCGAGCGGGCTGGAAAAGTTGCGCCGCTCGGCCGAGAACTGGGATGCTCCCGTGGTCGTCACTACGGCGGTCCAGTTTTTTGAAAGTCTGTTCGCCGCGCGGACCGGCAGGGCACGCAAGCTGCATAACCTTGCGAAAAGCGTTATCGTCCTTGACGAGGCGCAGTCGATTCCGGTGCATCTTCTACGCCCCTGCCTTGCGGCGATCGAGGAACTGGCGAAAAATTACGGTGCCAGCGTGATTCTCTGCACGGCGACGCAGCCTGCCTTGCGGCGGGACGATGCGGCGATGTTCAAGGGGGTGGACAAGACGCCGGACGGGCTGGTGATTCCGGAAGACCGCGAACTGGCGCCCGACCCCGCGCGATTATACGAACGCTTGCGGCGGGTGACGGTGGAGTGGCGACGCGATGCCGTCACGGATGCCGAGCTTGTCACGCATTTTGCGAAACGCGAACAGATGCTGTGCATCGTCAATAGTCGTAACCATGCGCGGCTGTTGTTCTCGCGCCTGCGCGAGGAAGGACAGGACGGCGCGGTGCATCTGACGACATTGATGTGCGCCCGTCATCGCCAGGACGTTCTGGAAAAGATACGTGGGGATCTGGCGCACGGAAGGGGCGTGCGGCTGGTTGCGACCAGCCTGATCGAGGCCGGAGTCGATATCAGCTTTCCCGAGGTGTGGCGTGCGGCGGCCGGGTTGCCAAGTCTGGCGCAGGCGGCGGGGCGCTGCAACAGAAGTGGCGAGTTGGGGCCGTTGGGAGAGGCATTCGGCCGGGTGGTGTTGTTCGAGTCTGCGGAGCATCCGATTCCCGATGCCATCAATGCATTTTATGGCCCGGCCCGCACGGTGTTGCGGCAGGAGAGGGCCGACCCGCTGGGGTTGGATGCGGTGCGGGAATATTATCGCGAACTCTATTGGCGGAAGGGAGAGGCGGCGCTGGACGCGGCCACCCTGGAAGGACGCGATTACCCCATATTGAAGGCGTTGGCCGATACCCTGAGGGGGCTGGCGTGGCCTTTTGCCGATATCGCGCGTGCCTTTCGCATGATCGATCAGGCCATGGACCCGGTGATCGTGCCGTTCGATGACGAGGCCGCTGAGGCCATAGCGGTTCTGCGCGGGGCACCGTTTCCTCCGCGGGCAGTGGTACGCCGGTTGCAGCGTTATGTCGTGCCGGTCCCTTCCCGCGTGCGTCTTGCCATGATCGGGGTAGGGGCGGTGCAGTGCATCCGTCCAGATGTTTATGGCGATCGGTTCGCCGTTCTGGAAAATCGCTCACTTTATGACGAACAGTCGGGATTGCGCCTGGACGACCCCGTGTGGCGGGCTGGGGAGGATAATATTTTCTAGTAACGAAGACGTGGTCGGTGTGTTGATTGTAAATGTTCTCCGGCATGGTTGCGCCTGGACATAATAAATGCTCATCATTGTATCGAACGGATACCATGCTGGATGCGCGTGGCGTCGGACCCGTTCAGGTTGAGGAGCAGTATGAGCATCCGATTGCATGTCTGGGGGGAGAGGGCCTGTTTTACACGGCCGGAACTCAAGGTCGAACGTGTCAGTTATGATGTGATAACCCCTTCGGCGGCACGCGGTATCCTGGAAGCCATTCATTGGAAGCCGGCGATATGCTGGCATATCGACCGGATTCATGTGCTGAAGCCGATCCGTTTTCAGTCGATACGCCGCAACGAAGTCGGAGCAAAAGCCAGTGCCGCGAATGCGGCCAGCGCCATGAAGCGTGGCACGACCCAGGGGGTGGGCATCGTCGTGGACGAAAACCGCCAGCAGCGTGCCACGCTGGCGCTGGTGGATGTGGGCTATGTGATCGAGGCGCATTTTACCCTGACCGCGAAAGCGGGGCCGGAGGACAGTGCGGCCAAACATGCTTCGATGTTCAACCGCCGGGCCGCGCAGGGGCAGTGTTTCCATCGTCCTTGCCTTGGCACGCGGGAGTTCGATGCGGAATTCGCGCTGGTGACGGATGATGGAGCGTTTCCGGCATGCGAACTGGCGGCGGACAAGCGCACGGTCGATTTCGGATGGATGCTGCACGATATCGATTTTGCCCATGACAGGGCATCGCGCTTCTATCGTGCGGTGATGGAAGATGGCGTGATCGACGTGAATGCCTGCCTGGCGCGCGGGGCGGCGCGATGACGATCCTTCAGGCGCTGGAAGGGTATTATCATCGTCTGGCCGAGCGCGGCGCGGTTGCATCGCCGGGATGGAGTTCGGAAAAATTTGGCTGGTGCATTGAGATCGGTGCCGACGGTGGACTGGTCGATGTCATCGATCTGCACGATACGCGCGGCAGGAAGCCGAAGACCGTGCTTTATCAGGTGCCGGCGGCCGTCAAGCGGACCGTGGGAATCGCGCCGAATTTCCTGTGGGACAAGACGGCCTATGTTCTGGGGCGGACGGCGGGGGCGGGAAAACGCACGGCCGAAGAGCATGCCAGATTCGTCGCATTCCACCAACTGCGCCTGACGGGGCAGACGGACGAAGGGCTGCTGGCGCTATTGCGGTTTCTGGAACGCTGGCGACCCGAGCATTTTGATGACGAGACGCGATTCAGGCCCGAAATGCTGGATGCGAACGTCATGTTCCGGTTGGCGGGCGAACGGCTCTTTATTCATCAGCGGCCCGCGGCGCGTGCGCTGGTCGAGAAGGGCGAAGCAGATGGTGGGGGTGAGACGGCTTTCTGCCTGATTACCGGCGAGCAGGCGCCGATTGCGCGCCTGCATCCGAGCATCAAGGGCGTGGAAGGTGCCCAGACGGCAGGTGCGGCGCTGGTTTCGTTCAATCTCGATGCCTTTACTTCGCTGGGCAAGGAGCAGGGGGCGAATGCGCCGACCAGTGAGGTGGCGGCCTTTCGGTATGGGGCGGCGCTGAACCATCTGCTGGCCCGCGACGGGCCTAATCGGGTTCGCCGGCCGATCGGGGATGCGACGGTGGTGTTCTGGGCCGATGCCAGCGATGCGGAGGGAAGCCATTCCGAGGCGGCCGACGCGGCGGAAAGCTGGTTTGCCGGGGTGAACGACCCGCCGACCGACGCTAAAGAAGAGGTGAAGATCGGGCGCGATATGGATGCTATCGCGCAGGGGCGGCCGCTTGCGGACCTGCGCCCCGACATTCTGCCGGGCACGCGCTTTTTCGTGCTGGGGTTGTCGCCCAATGCGGCGCGGCTGTCGGTGCGCTTCTGGCTGACGGGAGCGTTCAGTGAATTCGCCGGGAATCTGGCCGCGCATTATCAGGATTTGCATATCGAACCACGGCCCTTCCATTGGGGTGGCGCGCCCTCGGTGTTTCGCCTGCTGGTCAGGACCACGGCCCTGCTTCAGGACGCGAAGAATATTCCGCCCCAGTTGGCGGGTGAGGTCATGCGGGCGGTACTGACGGGTGGGCGCTATCCGCAAAGCCTGCTGGCGGCGGTGATGATCCGCCTGCGTGCCGGGGACGACCCGCTTTCCGGCTGGCATGTCGCCGTCATTCGCGCCGTGTTGAGACGCGACCATCGCAAAGACCGCAAAAAGGAGGATGTGCCCGTGAGCCTGGCACCGGACGAGCCTAACAGGGCCTATCAATTGGGGCGGCTGTTCGCGGTGCTGGAAGCCGCGCAGCGCATGGCCCTGGGCAAGGTCAACGCCACGATCAGGGATCGCTATTTCGGTGCGGCCTCGGCCACGCCGGCGACCGTCTTTCCGCTGCTGCTGCGCGGGGTGCAGAACCATCTGGCCCGTTTGCGCAAGGACGGCAAAGGCGGTTGGGTGGAGCGCGACATAGCCGACATTCTGGACCGGTTGCCGCCGGACTTGCCGCGATCGCTGCCGCTGATCGAACAGGGGCGTTTTGTCGTGGGGTATTACCACCAGCGCAAAGAGCAGTTCAAAGGCCGGCCCGACGTGGCCGCTACGATTGAGGACGACGAGGGAAGCGATCAATGAGCACGCCTGTTACCAACCGTCATGAATTCGTCCTGTTCTTCGACGTGACCGATGGCAACCCCAACGGCGACCCTGACGCGGGCAACATGCCGCGTCTCGACCCCGAAACCAATCAGGGGCTGGTGTCGGACGTGGCGTTGAAGCGCAAGGTGCGCAATTTCGTTGCCCTGGCTTCGGATCATAAAATTTATATGTCCGAGGGCGCGACGCTGAACAAAGAGCATGCCGAAGCCTGGAAGGCGATCATGCCCGACGTCACCAAGGCCGACGAGATGAAGAAGCTGCCGAAGGACGAGGCCAAGGCGCGGGCACTGACCGCGTGGATGTGCGCGAATTTCTGGGACATCCGGACGTTCGGGGCCGTGATGACGACCGGTGTGAATGCCGGGCAGGTCCGGGGGCCGGTGCAGTTCTCGTTCGCCCGTTCGGTGGAACCGATCCTGCCGCTGGAGATTTCCATTACCCGTATGGCGGCGACGACCGAGAAGGATGCCGAGGAGAAAGGCGGGCGCACCATGGGGCGCAAGCATATCGTGCCCTACGGGTTGTATCGGGTGCATGGCTTCGTTTCGGCGCCGCTGGCATCGCACCCTGTGAAGGGTACCGGCTTTTCGGAAGACGATCTGGCATTGCTGTGGCGGGCGCTGGAGCAGATGTTCGACCATGACCGGTCCGCCGCGCGGGGCGAGATGGCGACGCGCACGCTGATCCTGTTCCGCCATGCCAGCGCGTTGGGGAATGCTCGGGCGCAAAGCCTGTTCGACCGGGTGAGCGTGCAGCGGGTGCATCAGGGTTCGGTGCAGCCGGTCGGCAGCCCGGCGACCGACAATTGGCCGGCGGCGCGGCAATGGGCGGATTATCAGGTGTCGATCGATCGCGAAAACCTGCCTGCGGGCGTGGAGATTATCGAACGATAGGAAAAAGGCGGGTCTCGGTTGGTGCGAGACCCGCACGTTATAAATTAATTACCTGGCTGCAATGAGGTTTCGATCCACGCCATCCAAGAATGGCGACATTGTTGTGTCACTATGGAGGTAGCCATTCGATTTCCAGGCAGCACACTCCAAAGATTTTAACTCGTATCCGCCGTTGATGTCGCATTGGCTTACCCAATTTTGCGCTGTGTGCGCTGGTGAGAGACGACAGAGCCTAAGAAGCACGCTTCGGCGGGGTAGGTCAAACATCAACTTGCTGCCATGAGGAACGAGTGATGATGTGTTGCGTTTAAGGGAACTATATGGTTCAGCGCCCGACCCCGCTGCTGAGGATGCGCTCGTGCCTTTGTCGGCGTTGCAGCATTATCTTTTCTGTCCTCGGCAATGTGCGCTGATCCATGTGGAGCGGGTCTGGGCTGAAGATGGTGCGACGGCTGAGGGGCGGCTGATGCATGAGCGGGTGGATTCCGGGCGGCCGGATCGGCGGGCCGGAGTGCGGACAGTGCGGGGGATGGTGATCCGTTCGCTGGCGCTGGGCGTGGCGGGCAAGGCAGACGCGGTGGAGTTTCATCGCGCGGGTGTGGAATCCGTGCCTTATCCGGTCGAGTACAAGCGTGGTCGTCCGAAGGCGCATCGCGCCGACGAGGTGCAGCTTTGCGCGCAGGCGCTCTGTCTTGAAGAGATGTTCGGCGTGCCGGTGCCGGCGGGAGCCCTGTTCTATGGTGAGACCCGGCGGCGACTGGCTGTTGCGTTCACGCCGGAATTGCGGCGGGTGACGGAAGATGCCGCGCTTGCAGTCCGGATGCTTCTGGCGGAGGGGCGAACGCCGGCGCCACGTTATATGCCGACCTGCAAGCAGTGTTCGCTTCAGGATTTATGTGTTCCGCGCGTGGTCGAGAAAGCGCCCCGTGTCGGGGCGTGGCTGGCGCGGCAAATCGATGCCAGCCTTGAGGCGGAATGAGATATGCGCCGTCTGCTCAATACGATCTACGTCACGACTGAAGAGGCGTGGCTGCGTAAGGATCGCGAGAATATCGTTATCGAGGTCGAAGGCACGGAGCGTGGGCGTGTACCGCTTCATCTGCTGGATGGGGTTGTCTGTTTCACCAGGGCGGGGGCGTCGCCGGCCATTATGGCGGCGTGCTCGGAACGCGGCATCGCCCTGTCGTTTCTCGCGCCGAACGGGCGCTTCCTGGCGCGGGTCGAAGGACAGCGCAGCGGCAATGTCCTGCTGCGGCGGACACAATATCGGGTCGCGGATGCTCCGGAGCGGACTGTGCCCATCGTGCGGGGGATCGTTGCGGCGAAAGCCGCCAATCAGCGCACCGTTATCATGCGGGCGTTGCGGGACCATAATGGTACGATGAGCGACGGTGCGCGTGAGGGACTCCAGGCTGTCGAGCGTCAACTTTCCCATGCCGCCAGGCGGACATTGGTCTGCGACACGGTCGATGTGCTGCGTGGAATCGAGGGTGAGTGCGCGCGCCTCTATTTTTCCGTGTTCAACCACCTGATTCGAGCCGATGGGCCGGAGTTCGTTTTCGGGGGGCGGTCGCGGAGGCCGCCTCTCGATCGGGTCAATGCGCTTTTGTCTTTTCTGTATGCGATGCTTGGGCATGATTGCCGGTCTGCGCTGGAGACCGTGGGGCTCGATCCACAGGTAGGCCTGCTGCATGCCGACCGTCCGGGCCGGGCCAGCCTCGCCCTGGACCTGATGGAGGAAATGCGTCCTGTTCTGGCGGATCGGCTGGCGCTTAGCCTGATCAATCGCCGCCAGATCGCGGCACGGGATTTTATCGTGGAAGAGGGTGGGGCGGTGCAGATGACCGACGACGCGCGCAAGGCGGTGCTGGTGGCGTGGCAGGAGCGCAAAAAGGAGGAACTGCGCCACCCTTTTCTGGGTGAAAGCCTGTCTTTCGGTCTTGTCGTCCATGTGCAAGCGCAATTGCTTGCGCGCCATCTGCGCGGCGACCTGGATGGCTATCCCGCTTTTGTCTGGAAGTGAGCGATGCTGGTGTTGATAACCTATGATGTGAATACGCAGGATACGGCCGGGCGAGGCCGGCTTCGTCGGATCGCGAAGGCTTGCCTGGATTTTGGACAGCGCGTGCAGAACTCGGTGTTCGAGTGTGAAGTTGATCCGGCACGTTGGGCCATGCTGAAAGCGAGCCTGGTCGCGGAAATCGATCCGAGCAAGGATAGTTTGCGTTTTTACCAGTTGGGTGCATCGGGGAAGCGCCGGGTGGAGCATATCGGGGCAAAGCCCGTGCTCAATCTGGATGGCCCGCTTTTATTTTGATTCCCGCGAACCGATAGCTGTTGATAAAATGACGGTTGGTTCGCGATGTGTCTAACACATTGATTTTTTGTGCTTTAATCTTCCAAGGGGGAATGCTTCCGCCGGTGGCGGCACTGGGAGAGCGTGCATTCGCGCTGATCGCCCATTTTCATGTTTTTTATCATGATGTAACGCTGCGCGGGGTCGCCCCTCACGCGGGGGCGTGGATCGAAACGCATACCCGACCGTACCAATCGGATGAATACATTGTCGCCCCTCACGCGGGGGCGTGGATCGAAACTTGACAATAACCTGCCCCGGAACATTCAAATTTGTCGCCCCTCACGCGGGGGCGTGGATCGAAACTGCGCCAGCTTTTTCAATGGCCATCGGATGCCATAGTCGCCCCTCACGCGGGGGCGTGGATCGAAACACGAAAGCGCACGAGTATGTGTTCATGTTCGTGAGGTCGCCCCTCACGCGGGGGCGTGGATCGAAACGCGATCTGGTGCGTGCCCGGCTCCCGGCCTGAAAGGGAGCGGGCTGAAGCGTCAGGGCTGGTTCTTGACGGTGTGATCATGCAGCCCGCTGCTGAGGGCCAGGATGACTTCCGTCAGGTGCAGGGAGACCCGTCCTGAGAACAGGGGAGGGTGGCCTGAACGGATGCCCGCCGCCTGGGCCTGGATGCCGCGTGCGAAGTCGATCTTGGAAGGGTAGGACGGAACCCGCATGGCCTGTTTGCCCTTGGGGTAACGGACGCTGTGTCCGCGATAGAAGCGGATCGGCAGTTTGCGGCCCAGCCGGCTTTCCAGCCCGTCGGTCAGAATGTCCAGCACGGAACGGCGATAGTTGCGTTGTAGGTTGATGGCCGAGCGGTTGTCCCACAGATCGCGCACGATCAGGCTGCCCTGTTCCCCGAGGATTGTCAGGGAGCGATCCCGCGGGGCGGCCAGGCCACTTGTGAGGCGCGCGACCACGCCCGAGCGGAAAGTCAGGCAGCCGACGGAAAAATCCGGCCCCAGCGGGTGGTCGCCCACGCCCTTGTCACGGAAAGTCAGGGCGGATGATGCCGCGACATGCGTGATCGGGCCGAAAAGCCCATACAGCCAGCTTAGCGCGTAGCCCGCATGTTCGAGCGTGCATCCGACCTCGAATTCATGCAGGCCGGGCCATGGTGCGCCCGACCGGTTGCGCCACCGCCGCCAGTCGTCGCGAAAGACCGGGCCATCGTCCATTTCCGCATAGACCAGGTTGGGACGCCCGATCTCTCCTTTTTCCATCAGGTCGCGGACCAGCATGAAGGCGTCGCTCAGGCCGTTGGCGGGAGCCCCGCAAAGGAGGCGGTTTTTCTGTTCGGCCAGGAGGGCCAATGTTTCGGCCTCTTCCACGGACATGGCCATGGGTTTTTCGCAGTAGACATGCTTGCCGGCGTCCAGCGCGGCCATGTTGACGGCGAAATGACTTTCGGGCGTTGTCAGGTTGACGACGATATCGATCGTCTCGTCACCCAGCAGCGCGTCCAGTCCCGCGTAGGGCGTGACCGTATAGAAGGTGCAGAACTGGCCTAACCTTTGCGGGTCCTGGTCCCATGCGCCTTTCAGGCGGAGTTCGGGATAGTTCTGCAGGGTGGCCATGTAATAGTCGGCGACGTACCCTGTCCCGACGAAAGCGATGTTGGTCATGATGTTCCCGTTAGGCTTGCTGGGGTTCCGGCGGCCCGGTCTGTTCGGGAGCAGCGTGCCAGCCCGTTGGAAGAGGCGCTATCTGAAACAGGCGACGCCTTCCGCCCGGTCGAACTGCAACGCGCCGTATCGGAAGGCCCCGAACGTGATGGCCGGCGGCATGGACCAGTCGCCCAGTTCGTATTTGACGTCCGCCTGGTGCGAAACCGCCCCGATGCGGAGGGTCTGCGGCCGAATGGCGATATGCTGCACAAAGCGGCCCTGCATGGTCTCGACCTCCTCGGACTGGAGGTGCCCCGTCAATGCCGCCGGAAAGCTGCGCAGCCGCACGGTCAGGACTTCCAGCGTATTGTCGCCCGTATCGACCAGCGCATGTCCCTCCGTCCCGTCATGGGAGACCGGGAGCAGGAGCGACATGGTCATGCCGTTTCGCATGGATCGCAGCGTCATTCTGTCGGTGCAGGCGAGTGGTGTGCCGCGCCCGAAATGCAGTGCGTGTTCCGAGAACACGACGTGACGGAGTTGCGACAATTGCTGCATGCCGACAATGACGGTGCTGGCCTGGCTGATCGTCATCATCTGGTTGGTGAGCGTCGTTCGTCCGATTGTCAGGGCGGGGACGAGGATGATCTCCGCCGTGCGGGTGCGGGTCGATCCGTCACTCTGCTGCCCGATATGGCCGACGACCGTGAAATGCTGCTGGCGGGCCATGGCGGCGGGGATGGACCCAAGGAACGACCCGGTATCGAAGATGGCCTGGGTCCGGATGTCGCCGAGTGTGATCGGACCCTGTGCGAGGGGAAGGCTGTGGCCGCCGATGCGGACATGGGACGCTTCGAAATCCACATGTTCGCTTTCGGGGCCGGAAACCGATGGTTGCGGGATCGTGTCGGCCGGGACCGATAGGGTGAGGGGGTCGATATTGCGGAATTCGAGGTCCGGCAGACGGTAGAACTGGCGGATCGGCGCGAAATAGACCTGCACGAGCCGGTCGTGCGCCCGCGCCCAGTCCTGGGTGCGGCCTTCGAGCATCAGGTTGCCGACACGCACCGTCTCGAACAGCAGATCCAGGGGATTGATGCTGCGGGCCGGATCGCCCAATGGCCCGGCCGCCTTCCTGGCCCGGTCGAGGAAAGCGTCGGAGCCCGTCAGGTCGCCCTGCACCCGTGCGAGGGCGGCATCGCACAATCCTGCCATGACGACATACGAGGCGGATGCGGCCGGGATGCGCTTGCCGAGCCCGTCACGGATGGCATGGAGTTGCGCGGGGTCGCCATGTTCCATGGCCGTGAGGATGCCGTAACTGTCGCGAATGGAAATATAGGCTTTGCCATTGGGATCGTGCTGGATCAGGTCGGGGTCGAACGCCTGCACGGGAGCCTGGCTGGCGGAGGTCGCCATCGCACAGGGGGCCAGGGCCATCAGCGCGCAAAACGCGGCCGCACCTGAAAGCTTATCGCGCGAAAGATGCATCCTGAGCCGGACCCTCGTCATGGTGCGGCGATGGCGGCGAACATGCCTTCATCGCACGGAGATTTTCAGGCCGGCGGCAACCCCGCCAGTTCGCGCCAGCCGGGTTCGTCGAGCGTATCAAGGCCGAGTTCGGCGGCTTTGCGGGCCTTGGAGCCGGCGTCGGTGCCCAGGACGACGAGGTCGGTCTTCTTCGAGACGCTGTCGGTGACGCGGGCGCCGAGGCGTTCGGCGATGGCCTTGGCCTCCGGGCGGGTCATGGTCGTCAGCGTGCCGGTGAAGACGATCGTCTTGCCCGACAGGGTGCCTTCGCTCTGCGGCTCCTCGTCCTCGATCGTCGTGAGCATGGCCGTGAGATCGTCGAGGGTGGCGAGGTTGTGGGATTCCAGGAAGAACGATGCGAGTTCGTCGGCGATCGCGCCGCCGATGCCGGTGATCGAGCCCAGCGCGAGGCGGGCGTCGGAGCCGATGGTGGTGGCGGCCAGCATCTGCGCGCGCCAGTTGGCATAAGAACCGTAATGGCGGGCCAGCAGGCGGGCGTTGCTGGAACCGATGCGGCGGATGCCCAGCGCGTAGATGAAGCGGGCCAGCGGGATGGTCTGGCGGGCGCGGATCGCGGCCGTGAGGTTGCGGGCGGACAGCGCGCCCCAGCCTTCGCGCCGGGCGATATCTTCCTCGTGGTTCGGAAGACGGAAGATGTCGGCGGGGGTTTTCAGAAGGCCGTCCGCGTGGAATTCGGTGATCGTGCGTTCGCCCAGGCCGTCGATGTCGAAGGCGTCGCGGGAGACGAAATGGATCAGCCGTTCCACCACCTGCGCCGGGCAGGTGAGGCCGCCGGTGCAGCGCCACACGACCTCGCCGGGCGGGCGCTCGGCATGGGCGTGGCAGATGGGGCAGGTGTGGGGGAAGGCGAAGGGGGCGCCGCGCGGCGGGTCGCCTTCCTTGCGCGGGACCACGCCGAGGATCTGCGGGATAACATCGCCCGCGCGCTGGATCTGCACCAGGTCGCCCGCGCGGACATCCTTGCGCTCGATTTCGTCTTCGTTATGCAGCGTCGCGCGGGTGACGATGACGCCGCCGACATTCACCGGCTCCAGGATCGCGACCGGGGTGAGGGCGCCGGTGCGGCCTACCTGGATGTCGATATGGGTGAGGCGGGTGATGGCCTGTTCGGCGGGGAATTTCCACGCGATGGCCCAGCGGGGGGCGCGGCCGACGAAGCCCAGGCGATCCTGCAAGGCGAGATCGTCGATTTTATAGACCACGCCGTCGATGTCGTATTCCAGGCCCGAGCGTTCGCGGGCGATGTCGTCCATGAAGGCTTCGGCCTCGGTGGCGCTTTCGACGATCTTCGACAGCGGGTTGACCGTGAAGCCCCAGTCGCGGAGCCGGTCGAGATACCGGGCGTGCGTATCGGCCACGCGCTCCGACGAGAAGCCCTGGGCGTAGGCGAACAGCGAGAGCGGGCGGCGGGCGGTGATGGTGGGGTCGAGCTGGCGCAGCGAGCCGGCTGCCGCGTTGCGCGGGTTGGCGAACAGTTTCTGGCCCGCGTTGGCCTGGGCCTCGTTGATCGCCAGGAAGGCGGGTTTGGAGAGGAACACTTCGCCCCGGATTTCGATCAGGGCGGGGGCCGGGCCCTTGAGGGTGTGGGGCAGGTCCTTCAGCGTGCGCAGGTTGGCGGTGACGTCCTCGCCCTCGGTGCCGTCGCCGCGCGTGGTGCCGCGCACGAAGCGGCCATGTTCGTAGGTGAGGCTGATCGACAGGCCGTCGATCTTGGGTTCGGCGACGAAGCGCAGGGCGCGCGTCCTGTCCTCGTCCAGGCCGAGGAAACGGGCTGCGCGGGTCACGAAGGATTCGAATTCCTCGCGGTCGAACGCATTGTCCAGCGACAGCATCGGCACCAGGTGGCGGTGCCGGCTGAAGGTGGGGGCGGGCGTGACGCCGACATGCAGCGAGGGGCTGTCGGGGCGGCGCAGTCTGGGGAAGCGTTCTTCGATCGCGAGGTTGCGGCGGTGCAGCGCATCATATTCGGCGTCGGTGACCGCCGGGGCGTCGTGTTCGTAATAGGCGCGGTCGAGCCTGGGGAGCAGGTGGGCCAGGCGTTCCAGTTCGGCGGCGGCCTGGGCTGCTGTCAGGTCCTTGGGGTCGCGTGCCGCAGAATCGGGCGTGGCGGAATCGGGCGTGGCGGGATCTGGGGTGTCGGCGCCGGGAGCGGGGGCCATGGGGGCAATTACCCTTGCAGGAGGCTGTCGGCCGCCGCCCGCGCGGCCGCGGTGATGGTGTCGCCGGCCAGCAAGCGGGCGATTTCCTCGCGGCGCTGCTCGGTCGATAACGGTTCGGCCCTTGTTTCGGTTCGGCCCTTGGCGACCGATTTGCTGATGCGCAGATGGGCGTTGCCGCGCGCCGCGACCTGCGGGCTGTGGGTGACGACCAGCACCTGGACATCCTGCCCCACACGCGACAGGCGCTCGCCAATGGCCGACGCGGTGGCACCGCCGACGCCGGAATCGACTTCATCGAAGACAAGGGTGGGGACGGCGGAGCGGCCGGCCAGTACGACTTTCAGGGCCAGCATCAGGCGCGACAGTTCGCCGCCTGATGCGACCTTGGCCAACGGGCCGGGGGGCTGGCCGGGGTTGGCGGCGATCTGGAAGGCGGCCTGTTCGCGTCCGCGCGCGTTCCATGCCTCCGGTGGCAGGGCGGGCAGGGTGACGAAGAAGCGGGCGCGTTCCAGCCGCAGGGGTTTGAGTTCGGCGGTGACGGCGGATTCCAGCCGGCGGGCGGTCTTCTCGCGCGCCGCCGAGAGCAGGCCGGCGGCGTCCTCGAAGCGGGCGCGGCGTTCGCGGACCAGTTGTTCCAGCGCGCCGATGCGGACATTGCCGGAATCCAGCGCCGCCAGCCGGTCGCCCAGCGCCGTGAGCAGGCCCGGCAGTTCGGGCACCGAGACGCCGTGCTTGCGGGCGGCCGCGCGCAGGGCGAACAGGCGTTCCTCGGTCTGTTCCAGCAGGCGGGGGTCGGAATCGGCCTCGGCGGCGAGGCGGGAGAGCAGGGTTTCGGCCTCGCCCAGGGCTTCCTCTGCGCGTTCGAGCGCGGCCAGGGCCTCGTGCGCCAGGCGGTCGGCGCCGTCGGGCGTGCTGGTGTCGCCGGGGGCCGGGAGCAGGCGTTGCAGGGTGCGGCTGGCGCCACGCAATGCGGCGGCGGGGCCGGAAGAGCGGCGGTCGCGCGGCGAGAGTTCGGACAGGGCGGCGGCGATGGCCTCGCCGCGCCGTTCGCCCTGTTGCAGGCTCTGGCGCATGCCGGCCAGTTGGGTTTCCTCGTCCTCCTGCGGGGCGAGGGTGGAGAGGTCTTCGACCGACTGGCGCAGCCATTCTTCCTCGCGCGCGGCACTTTCCATCGTGGCGCGGGCGGCGGCGAGTTCGGCCGTGGCGGCCATCCACGCGCGGTAGGCCGTGGCGGTGTCGGCCCGCAGGGCGGCGGGGACGCCGAAGGAATCGAGCAGGTCGAGGTGAGTGCCCTGGTCGGCCAGGCCCATCTGTTCGTGCTGGCCCTGGATTTCGACCAGCAGGGAGGCCGCGCGGCGCAGCAGGCTCACGCCCACGGGCTGGTCGTTGATATAGGCGCGCGACCGGCCGTCCACGGTGACGATGCGGCGGACGACCAGCGGTTCGCGCGGGTCGTCGATGACGATTCCCTGTTCGGCCAGTTGGGCGGGGAGCGGGTGGTCGGCCGCCAGTTCGAAACAGGCGGTGACGCTGGCCTGCTCGGCGCCGGCCCGCACCAGCCCGGCGCTGGAGCGTTCGCCCAGCGTCAGGCCCAGGCTGTCGAGCAGGATCGACTTGCCGGCCCCGGTCTCGCCCGTCAGCACGGTGAGGCCGGGGGCGAACGGCAGGTCCAGCCGTTCGATCAATACGACATCGCGGATCGAGAGATGGGTCAGCATCGGGTTGCCCCGTATGGTGCGAGGAAGGCCCCCACGCCCGTCAGAAGACGGAGTGCCATACGCGCGAGAAGAAGCCGCGCCGGGCACGGACCTCGGATGGCGGCGGCGGCGCCTTGGCCAGCGGCCGGGCACCGTCGGCATCGGCATCGGCCGACTTTGCCGAGACCTTGTCGGGGCCGGCATGCGGCGCCGGGGTGTCGGCGGAGAGCAGGTGCTTGCTGCGCAGCGTATCGTAGGCGTAGCGGTACCATTTGCTGCCCGGATAATTGTAGGACAGCACGGCGGCGGTGCGGTGTGCCTGGTCGATCAGGCCCAGGTCGAGATAGACCTCGACGAGCCGCTCCAGCGCTTCGGGCACATGGTTGGTCGTCTGGAAATCCTGCACCACGCGCTGGTAGCGGTTGACCGCCGAGTGATAGGACCGCTGCTGCTCGTAATAGCGGCCGACCAGCATTTCCTTGCCGGCGAGATGGTCGCGGCAGAGATCGACCTTGAGCTGGGCGTCACGCGCGTAGGGGGATTGCGGGAAGCGGGTGATGACCTCTTCCAGCGCGTTCATCGCCTCGATCGTGCCTTGCTGGTCGCGCTGCACCTCGGCCACCTGCTCGTAATAGCAGAGGGCGCGCAGGTAGAAGGCGTAGGCGGCATCGGGGCTGGTGGGGTGCAGTTCGAGGAAGCGGTCGAGCTGCTGCACGGCCTCGGGATACTTGTCTTGCAGGTAGTAGGCGTAGCCGCCCATCAACTGCGCGTTCGCGACGTAGGCGGAATAGGGGTAGTTCTGTTGCAGGACGTCGAATTCCGCCGCCGACAGGGCGTAGCGCTGGTCGCGCAGGGCGTCGATGCCGTTATTGTAGAGCGTCTCGACCGGAGGGACGTGCGATTCCAGGTCGTTGATCGTCTTCTTGTCGCCGCCACATGCCGCGAGCGACAGGATGACGGCGATCGAGGCGTATCGGGCGGCGTGACGGCCGGCCGAACGGTCAACGGAATGGTTTCGAATGCTGCGCAGGGACATGCCGGCTCTTCCAGTTCGGTCTGCCTTATATCATGCGGCGGGCCGGGGTGAAGGCCACGGCGGCGTTTTCAATGCGATCCGGGCTGAATTTGGTCGATTGAGGGGAAGCCGCTGCCGTGATGGCCGCATGCGCGAAGGCATGGAAAACGCGCGCCGAATCGTTGCCGGCGCGCGTTGTCCGACAGGGGGGGGATCAGGCCGCGGCGCGGAGGGGCTGGGGACGGAGCGTGCGCGTCTGAAACCGCCAGTTGCCGGCCTCGGCGAACAGGGTCCGGAGCAGCCGGTTGTTCAGCGCGTGGCCGGATTTGTGGCCGGTGAAGACGCCGTTGATGGTGGCGCCGGCCAGATAGAGGTCGCCGACCGCATCGACCATCTTGTGGCGTACGAATTCGTCGGGGCGGCGCAGGCCGGAGGGGTTGAGGATCGCGGCGCCATCGACGACGACGGCATTGTCCAGCGAGCCGCCGCGCGCCAGGCCGGCCGCGTGCAGGGCCTCGATTTCCTGCCGCAGGGTGAACGTGCGGCAATTCGCGATCTCGTCGCGGAAGCTCCGGCGGTCGAGCCGGGCGGTGAAGCTCTGTTCGCCGATGGCGGCGGCGGGGAAGGCGATGGACATGGCCAGCGCCAGTCCGGGTTCGCGCGCGGGCCGCAACTCGGCGAACGCGTCGCCGTCGGTGACGCGGACGGGGCGCAGCACGTCGATCGCCGCGCGGGGGGCGGCCTGTTCGGCCAGCCCGGCGCAATCGAGCAGGAAGACGAAATCGGCCGCCGAACCGTCGAGCACCGGCAGTTCCGGCCCGTCAACGTCGATCAGCACATTGTCGATGCCGGTGGCTGACAACGCGGCCATCAGGTGCTCGATGGTGGCGACGCGCAGGGCGGGGTTCGCCGGATCGCCGATGACGGTGGACAGTCGCGTGTCGATGACATGATCGAAGCGGCCGGGAATGGTGCGGCCGTCGAGATCGACGCGGCGGAAGAGGATTCCGCTGTTTTCGGCCGCCGGGTGGAGGGCCAGCCTGATCCTCAGGCCGGTATGCAGGCCGATGCCGACGCAGGAAATGCTCTGGCGGAGCGTGTGCTGGCGGGCGGAGCGGGTGGGGAGGGGACGTGCGGAAACGGTTTCGCCCATCGGTGACGATTCCTGTTCCGACATCATCAGCATTCCGTCCATTCCAGTCCCCTGCCGTTATTCCCGCTGCTTCTGGCCTGGCTGTTACAGAACCGACAGCATGAACAGCATGATCTGTAATCGTAGGAAAGCGGGAGTGCGAGTCACTGTTTATTGCCGACTATTACGGCTTAACGAGCTGAAACAAAAAGAAAAAATAAAGTCACAAAATTGACGTGGTGGGAACCGGGAAGGGGGATTTGAGTTATTGCCGGCCGGTTCGGAAGTTTGGGCCTGGATGGGGGATGCCTGGCCGGAAATGTGGGCTGGTGAGCGGGCGGCGTCCGTGAGGGTCGTGCCCGGCGTGTGTTTTCGGGCATCGCGGCGGAATGGCCTTGATGGCCGTGGGCAGCGATGCGCGGAGACGTCGGGTCCGGAGGGGCCATGGCGGGAAACGTGGGCTGGTGAGCGAGAGCGGCCCTTCAGAGATGTGGCCGGCGTGTATTTTCGGGCATCGCGGTGGAGTGGCCTTGATGGCCGTGGGCAGCGACGCGCGGAAAGGTCGGGTCCGGAGGGGACCATGGCCGGAAATGTGGGCTGGTGAGCGGGCGGCGTCCGTGAGGGTCGTGCCCGGCGTGTGTTTTCGGGCATCGCGGCGGAATGGCCTTGATGGCCGTGGGCAGCGATGCGCGGAGACGTCGGGTCCGGAGGGGCCATGGCGGGAAACGTGGGCTGGTGAGCGAGAGCGGCCCTTCAGAGATGTGGCCGGCGTGTATTTTCGGGCATCGCGGTGGAGTGGCCTTGATGGCCGTGGGCAGCGACGCGCGGAAAGGTCGGGTCCGGAGGGGACCATGGCCGGAAATGTGGGCTGGTGAGCGGGCGGCGTCCGTGAGGGTCGTGCCCGGCGTGTGTTTTCGGGCATCGCGGCGGAATGGCCTTGATGGCTGTGGGCAGCGACGCGCGGAGAGGGTGGGTCCGGAGGGGACCATGGCCGGAAATGTGGGCTGGTGAGCGAGAGCGGCCCTTCAGGGCCGCGGCCGGCGTGTATTTTCGAGCATCGCAGCGCAGCGGCCTTGATGGCCGTGAGCAGCGAAGCGCAGAAAATGCGCGTCGGATCGCCACCAGCGCGCATTTACGGCCATGGTCAGGGTTGGCGGCGTAGGAAGGCGGGAATATCCAGCCCGACTTCCTCGCCCGTGGCCGGGCGGACGGTGGCGGCGGGTTCCTGTTCCGGGAGGGCCGGTTCGGCGCGCTGGGCGTCGGGTGCCGAGGCGGGACGCCCGCCGCGCAGGACGCCGGTGACGATGTTGAACAGGCTGCCGCGCGGGGCCGCCGGCTGGGGCTCGGGCGCGCGGGGCTGTTCGGAGAACAGGGACGAGCGCGGGGACGGGCGGGCGCCCTGATGCAGTGTCTGCTGCGGCGTCGAATGAGGCGAGGGCGCCGCGACCGGCGGGGTGTTCATGAAATTCGGCGCCGGGTGACGGGCGGCGGCTTCGGCCTGGGATTGCGCGTGGGCCTGGGCATGGGCCTGGGCGTCGGCGGCGGGGGGCTGGGCGGCGGCCGGGGCGGCGACCTCGGCGGGCTGTGGGGG
>NZ_JBDNXE010000067.1:0-21876 GCF_047721585.1 Gluconacetobacter sp. | reverse complement strand
CCCCTGCAACAGGCCCCCACCCTCACGATCGCCGACACGGATCTCGTGCAGAAACTCAACGAAATGGACCTGACCCGGATCGCCCTGGCCAAAATCGCCCAGACCAACGCCGCCCGCAGCGACATCGCCACCCTCGGCGCGACCATGGTCAAGGACCTGACCGGGAATCAGGACAGACTGACGAAGCTGGTATCAGCCCATGCCATCACCCTGGCCCCCAAGCCATCCGCCGCGAACCAGAAGATCATCGACCGGATGCAGCACTTCCATGGCGCCGCGTTCGACCGCGCCTACATACGCTACCTGTCGCGCGACGACGCCAGAATGAAACCCGTCCTCGAAAGCGGAATTACCAGTTCCAAGAACGCCGACCTGACCAAACTCGCCACCGACACCAAAACCCAGCTCGCCGCCTACGAGGCCCAGCTCAAATAAACCGCCATCAGCGGCAGAGGGGCGCCGGCGACCCAGACCGTGCCAGCGCCCCCGATGCCCGATGCCTCGTCGGGGTTCGCCCGCATCAGGCCGTCAGGGGTTATCCAGCGGGCCATCGGATGTTGCCCATTCCGGCCGCAACAATCCCATGATCGCAGCATCCCAACACACCCCATCGACGCATGCGGCAGAACGCCGTACCCCCTCCGTCCTGAAGCCGAGTTTCTCGTAAGTCCGAATGGCGGGCGTGTTCCACGTGTACACGTTCAGTTCCACGCGCCCGATCGCGGGCCGCGCGAACGCCTCGTTCACGATCAGACGAAGCATCGGCCCCGCCACCCCTTGCCCCCGTGCAGCAGGCGCCACGACCACGCGGGACAGTCGGGCATTGCCGTTGCGCCAATCGAAGCCGAGTTGCGCATGGCCGACCATCGCGTCTTTGCATGTAACCATCCAGCACAGGCGTGACGGCGGCACAGACTCAGCCTCGGCCAGCATGCCCTCAAGCTGTGGCACCGTGAGCGGGAACGACAAAGCCGGTCCGCCCCACTGCACGACATCCGCCTGGCTGGCGAACCATTGTGAAAGCAGCGGGAAATACTCGGGCCCGAAGGGAACGAGACGGAGCACAGAAAACCTCCCGAGTTTCAATCGGTTTTTCCGACCATTTCCCTGGAAATCACGTCGGAACGGCCGCGGAACCGGCCAGCAGACCGCCGTCGATATTCATCTCCGCTCCCGTCACATAGGTTGCTTCATCCGAAGCCAGCATCATCGCGATGGCAGCCACCTCGTCGGGCCTTCAGCGAGGAGCAGGCGGCGAGCCCCCGGCCGGGGCGTCGGGCAGGGCCGCGCTCTCCGGCACACCCTCCTCCGCCTCCGCCGGCCCCGAAGGCGCTGGAATCAACTCCACAGTCTGCACCGGCCGCGCCAGCCGGATGCCCTCGCTGGCAAAGCGCTGCACCAGCAGGCGGTTGAACGCCCGCTGCACCGGCCAGCGCGCCTTATCGGTGCAGACGATCTGACCAAGCAGCGTCACAGCCTGCGAAGACACCGCGTTCACCCCCTGATATTGCAGGTCACCCAGCATGCCGGGCGCCAGATCCGGGTCCTTGCGCATGTCCTGCACGATCTCCGCCAGTACGGCGGCGACCCGATCGATATCCTGATCCGGCGCGATATCGACGCTGACGGCGGCATTGCCCCGGCCGCGATTGACGTTGGTGACGGTGGAAACGGCGCTGAAGGGAATGATATGCACCGACCCATCGCTCGCGCGCAGCCGCAGGGTCCGGATCGACAGCGTCTCCACCGTGCCGGACAGACCACCGGCGGTCACCGAATCCCCCACCTCCATCGCGTTTTCCAGCAGCAGGAAGATGCCGGTGATGAAATCCTGCACCAGTTTCTGCGACCCGAACCCGACGGCCACACCGATAATCCCCGCCCCGGCCAGCAGCGGCGCGATATCGATCCCGATCTGGCTGAGCACGGTCATGAGCACCACGATGCTCAGACACACCAGCAGCACCGTGCGCAGGATCGGCGACAGCGTACGCAGGCGCATCGCCCGCCCCGGCTGCGCGCTGCTGGTATAGTGCTCGATCTGCCGGTCCAGCGTGGCGTTGACATATTCCCAGACGACGATGCCGATCGCCAGCGCCACCAGCACCGTGGCGGCGGCCGAAACCAGCCGGCGCCCCACCATGCCGTCAGCGAACCACGCGAAGGCCGGCACCCCCCAGGCCTGCAACAGCGTGACCGCACCCGCGATCCCGAGAATCCACGCCAGCGCCTGACGGACATAGGGATAATACCGCGCGCCACGCCGCGCCACGCCGGCGGCGGCGGCACCGGCCTCCTGGCCAGGCCGGAATGTGCGGTCCAGCAACCCGAACAGCAGGGTCGCCAACGCCCGGAACACGATCAGCACACCGAGCGCGATGGCGCACAGTTGCCAGATCCGCATATAGCCACCGGGAAGATCGGCCGCCGACACCAGCCACAACGCGGCATCGAGCACCAGCGCGACGATCCACCACCGGTCGGCCAGCCCGTCGAACAGCCCATGCCCCAGCCGCCAGCGCATCACGGCCGACGGCTGCAACATGGCCGCGACCGGGCGCCGCATTCTCAGGATCAATCCCGCCACCAGCAAATGTTCCGCCAGCAGGATCACCAGCCCGATCGCATCCTGTCCCGGTTCCGACAGGCCCAGCAGCCCACCGGCATCAGCCAGACACAGGGCCGCGACAGGCAGCACAATCAGCGCGGTCGTCCAGGCGGTCAGACTGCGCGCCATGTCGTCACCCAGCGGCAGCGGCCGCAGATGCGGCAGCCGTGGCGAGAGCAGAGCGGCGAGGAAAACGATCGCCGCATGACCGATCGCGTACGCATTGATGACCATCATCATGATCTGCGCCGCCGGCAGGGCCGCGTCCTCATCGCCGGCCAGGACATTGGCCATCAGCGTGGCGACCCCGAGGAAAGCGGCCACCGGCGCCAGTTCCAGCACCAGGCGCAGCACGACCCATGGCAGCAGCCGCAATTGCCGCAGCAGACGCGCCGCGCGCCAGCGGCTCGTAGCCTCCTGCACGCGCACCCGATCGGCACTGGCCCCGTCAGGCGCCACGCTCCCACCCGGCGGCAGGGCCGTCGCCGCATGGTCCGATTCGTCCATCGGCTCGACCATCGGCTCGGCCACCGGCAGAGGCAGCCGCGTCGCCAGCCTTCCATCGATCCGAACCAGATAGCGATGCAGCAGCATCGCCAGCCCACGCTCGACAGCCAGCCCGACCAACATCACCAGCCCCAGCCGCCACCCCAGAGCCACAAGGCCGTCGCGCTGGGCACCGGGCGCCATCATCCGCTCCCCCCAGATGCCCACACTGCTCAGATCGCTGAATAACGCGCCGAAATGGCGCACATGCTGGATAATCGTGCCGGCCATGCCGCCCAGCCCATGCAGTGCCACGGCGCCGAGACTGCCCGGCGCCAGTGCGATCGGCGCAGGCTTATCCGCCGCGGCCGCTGGCGCGGGCGCACTGGCCGCCTTCGCTGCCTCAGCCGCTTTCCCGTCGGCGGCCCCCGGCGGCAACGCCTGCAATGCGCGCAGATCCTGCAAAAAAGCCGCACGTCGCTGAGGATCGTCCAGCGTATCCAGCAGGTGCCGCAACTGGGTACGATCCGGCGCCACGGCCCCCTGCGCCGAAGCCGCGCGATCCTGCGCCTGTGCCGCCGGTACCAGGGCCGAACGCGGCACGATGCCCGAAAGCAGCACGACCACCATCAACGCAAGGGCGGCACACGGGCGGGCAAAAGAGAGACGAACGCCAAAAGAGCGAGCAAGGCGAGGCGTGGCGGAAACGTCGACGGACATGAGTCCTCCGGCTGAGGGATCTGACGAACAGGAACGAAGCAACGGCGAAAGAAGGCTTTTGCGCCGACGGATAGATTTAAACGCATGAGATAGCAGGAAAGTTCGCCAGAATCCCGCCATCACGCCCGATCGTCCGAACGGCGCGCATCCGAAAGGCGGGCCGGACGCCGGGCCGATCGCCCGGACGGACGTTTCCACACACCGGAACGGGCCTGCCGAACCCCACGAGCCCAAATAAAAAACCGGGGCCGAAGCCCCGGTTTTCCACATGATTTGGAGTGCAGGCTCGGCCTGTTCCGTCACAACGATGGCGCGAATGCCGCCCGAGCGACTTGATCTGGATCAAACCGCTTCATCACGAACCGGTTCCGGCACCGGCGGCCCCTTGCCGACCTGGAACGTGTTGAGGAACATCCGCGTCACCGTCCGCGCGATCATCGCGATATGGACGGGGTCGGCATCCACCGGCAGTTGCAGACGTTTGCGCCAGGTAATCCGCGTCTGGCACAGGGCATAGAACAGTTCGGCCGCCAGTTCGGGATCGGGCACGTCCAGAATGCCCTCGCGGGTCCGCGCCCGCAGCCAGTCGGCCAGAATCCCCACCGCCTTGCACGGCCCCACCTGCCAGAACGTCTCGGCCAGATGTGGAAACGTCGCGGCCTCCGACACCACGATGCGGTTCAGCATCAGCGACAGCGGCGAGGTGGTCAGCCGGATCATCGCGGTGGCGATGCCCTCCAGCGTGGCCTCGGGGCTCTGCGCCTCCCCGATCGTCTCGAACAGCTTGGGCAGCTTCTCGCACGCACATTCCTCGATGAAGGCCGCGAACAGACTCGCCTTGCTGTCATAGTAATTATAGAGCGTCCCCTTCGAGACCCCGGCATCCCGCGCGATCTGCGACATGCTGGCCCCTTCGTAGCCGTGCTCGGCAAAGATGCGGGCCGCGCCATCCATGATCTGCCGCCGCTTCGCGCTGGAAATCCCCGGCAGATCCGGCACGGTGGGCGACTGAGCGGCTGACATGGTGCGTACTGAACCTCCGGCGACCATTGCTTTCCGGTCCGGACGGATTGACCAGACGGGGAAAGCCGATAGGGTATCGGCAATGACCGAACCGGTCGGTCATTATTCTTGATGATGTCATATTGCCTCCCGTCATGTCGATAGGACCGCTGGCGGGACCGGGGGAAGCAGGGGACCGTCTGGTGCATAAGGGATATTCTTGGCGGGCCGCCATCATCGGTTTGTCTGCGCTGGCCGGCGGTTGCGCGGTCGGGCCGGACTTCCACAAGCCCGCGACCTGGACGCCTCCGCATTGGGCCGGGCCGGGCGCCACGCCGCCGACCGGCCCCGCAACCGGCCGGGTCACCAGCGACATTTCCGACGCGACGCCCGACCCCGCATGGTGGGATGTGTTCCACGATGCCGAACTGTCGGCACTGGAGCGCCGCGTGGCGTCGCAGAACCTGTCGGTCGCCATCGCCACCGCCCGACTGGCGCAGAGCCGCGCCCAGCTCCGCATTGCCGGGGCCGAGCGCTATCCGGGCCTCAGCGCCGCCGGGTCGTACACCCGCGCGCAATACAGCACCAAGATGCTGCAACGCATCGTCAGCGACGTGGGCAAGACCCCGCAGGTCCAGCAGGCCCTCGGCGGACAACTGGGCGGCGCCAGCCTGGCCGACGAATCGGGCCAGCTCTCGATCCCCCTCTTCGACCAGTGGAAGGACAGTATCGACGCGACGTGGGAGGTCGATCTGTGGGGCCGCGTCCGCCGGCAATACGAAGCCGCCGGAGCCGACATGCAGGCGTCGGACGAAGAGCGGCGCGGCGTGCTGACGGCCCGGATGGCCGAACTGGCCCGCGACTACATGGCCCTGCGCGAGGCGCAGACCCAGTTGCACATCCTGCTGGACAATCGCGACACCGCCGCCCGCACGCTGGAACTCAGCCGCCAGCGCAACCGGGCCGGACTGGTCACCGAACTGGACGTGGAAAGCGCGCAATCCCAGCTCGACGCCACAACGGCGCGTATCCCGCAGACCGAGCAGCAGATCGCCTTGCAGATCAACGCGCTCAGCCTGCTGCTGGGCGACCCCCCGGCCGCCCTGGCCGGCGAACTGCTCAAGGCCGAGGCCATCCCGCCGGTGCCGCCGCGCGTTCCGGCCGGCGTGCCGTCCGAACTGGCCCGCCGCCGCCCCGACATCCGCCAGGCCGAGGCCCAGCTTCACGCCGCCACAGCGCAGGTCGGCGAGGCGGTCGCCGAGTTCTACCCCCGCGTGACCATCGACGCCGGCTTCGGCTTCCAGTCCCTGTCGTTCCGCGACCTGGGGTTCTGGAACGCACGGGCCTGGAATGTCGGCCCCTCGATCACCCTGCCGATCTTCCAGGGCGGCCGACTGCGCGGTCAGCTCGAACTGCGCAAATCGGCCCAGCAGGAAGCCGCGATTTCCTACCGCCAGACGGTTCTGGGCGCGTGGCACGAGGTCGATAATGCCCTGACCGCCTATCGCGACGAACAGATGCGCCGCGACAGCCTGGCGCGCGAGGTCGCGGCCGACCAGCGCGGGCTGGACCTGGCCCGCGACCAGTATCGTCATGGCATGGTGACGTTCCTGACGGTGCTGGACGCCGAGCGCCGAATCCTGGGCGCGCAGACCGACCTGGCCAGCAGCACGGCCACCCTGTCGACCGACCTGGTGCAGCTTTATTCCGCTCTGGGCGGCGGATGGGAGACCACGTTCCCCGACGCGACGCCTCCGGCCACGGCCCCGCGCAGGGTCGCCCAGACCACGCCCCATGGGCCGGCGTAAGGGGAACTCCGATTCGAAACCCGCTTTTCCAGACGAATCCGGGCGGCTTCAGGCTTGGCGGATGGCGGAGGCCGGCGTATAAGCCGCCCGTTTCGCGGCGGGTCCCTGTCGGGCGATAATCTCGTCCAGGGGCGAAATTCAAGGACGCGCACCATGATCACACTGCCCCCCGATTACCAGCCCTCGGAATCCGAGGAGTTCATGAATCCGCTTCAGGTGGAATATTTCCGCCAGAAGCTCCTGAAATGGCGCGCCGACCTCCTGAAGGAGGCGGACGAGACCCTGGCCAGCCTCTCGGAAGGCGGGATTCACGAAGCCGACATCACCGATCGCGCCAGCGTCGAGACCGACCGCGCGCTGGAACTGCGCACCCGCGACCGGGCTCGCAAGCTGATTTCCAAGATCAACCAGGCGCTGCTGCGAATCGAGAACGGATCGTACGGCTATTGCGAGGAAACCGGCGAGCCGATCGGCCTGAAGCGCCTGGAAGCCCGCCCGATCGCCACCCTGTCGATCGAGGCGCAGGAGCGCCACGAGCGCATGGAAAAGATCCACCGCGACGATTGACCGCGCTGTGGCGAGGGGCATGACCGGCAACCAACCGGCCCGGTCATGTTTTCTCGCCAAGGGGGCTTGCCACGCTCCCCCGGAGGCGGTAGGAACCGCCCACCCCGTTGCTGCTGTAGCTCAGTGGTAGAGCACTCCCTTGGTAAGGGAGAGGTCGACAGTTCAATCCTGTCCAGCAGCACCATGATTTCCCTTACTTTTCCTCGTGTGTGCCGGCACATTCTCTGTGCCAGTTGGCACAGAAAACCCCGAGAGGGCGGCGGCGGCCCTGCACAGCCAGTCCGGGCTATGATGCCCGTAGACGCGCTCCACCATATCGACACTGTTGCCCAGATACTTGGCCACCATCTCGAATGGCACGCCTCCCATGATCATCCAGGTGGCGCAGCGTGTGAGGCGTTATCGCCATCACCGTCAAGGATGACGACGGCGATGGATACGAATTCCGCTTCCTGAACGCGGCGCTCCGCAATCCGCGGGCCAATATCAACCAGTCCAACCAGACCGTCACCGTCACCCTCACGATCGAAGGCAATCCGATCGCGGTCGGCGGGACGTTCACGATCACCCGGATTGCACCCGCGCCCCCTCTGGCGGCTGATAACGCGGCCTTCCGCGACATGCTTTTGCACCGCGAAAACGTGATTCTGCTGCGCCTCACGCTCGATGCCGTCGCCTCGGTCGGTATCGAAGACAAGGATCAAGTCGAGGACGCGGAAAAAAACTGATCGGCGCCCTGTCCTGGGCGCTTGAGCATGGCCCCTGCCTCGTAGCATTGGGGGATCGTCCGATACACCCTCTGAACTGGAGGGCATTGGACGCGCTCCAGAAGCGCGTAGACCCGGAGCAGTGGTGCATGACCCCCTGGCGATGCTGGCACGAATTGCACGCATCGCGCGGAGGTCTCACCGAGGGCCTGGGGGCCGGGATGGGGAAACAGAAGATATTTTCCCGCCCTGTCGGCCTGGCGGTCAATGAAATCGACGCCTGGTGCCGCAATCAGGACCTCGTGCCGCGCCAGTCGCGGTTCGTGCGGCATCTGGTGATCGTCATGGACCGGGCCTACCTGACGATCCGCGCACAGCAGATCAGCGAGGAACTGCAGGTCTTCTTTTCTTGACGGGGCGGCCAATGAGGGAGCGTGCGCTTCTTTATGGCCTTTCAGTCCAGCCCGACCGCATGGCGCAGGATATCATTGGCACGGCCCTGCCATCCGCGACCCTGCTGCTTCAATCGGTCAACCACATCCGGGTCAAGGCGAATGGAAACCAGCGTCTTGACCGGCGCCTTCTGCGGGCCACGAACACGGCGGACGCCTTCCATGGAAGGGGCCACGGCGGCGATCGGCCTCGCTTCGGCGAAATCCGCATCGGTCCATTCCGGGTTATCGGGATCCTGGGCGATACCCCGGTTGATCTCCGCATCCTCGGCCTCTGTCGGCACGATGAAATTACTTTTGCGACCCATAGATGATGACCTCCCGTGCATTGGCCTTCCGCAGGCTGATGATGCGCACGCACCGTGTTTCGATGCTGAAGACGAGAACGTGAATTCTGGTCCGGATCGGAGCCATCGCCATCAGCCTCGGCTCCGCCGCGCCTGAATGGCTGGCCCTGACCAGAGAGGCGCGCCACTCGAAATCAACCGCCGAGACGAAATCGACACCGTGCTTCTCGATGTTGCTGAGGCGTTTGTTCTCATCCCAAGCGTATCTCACGCAAATTGTATATACAAACAGATCGCCCGACGCACGCGATATCCAAGATCACGAAAGAGCAAAGGACACCCCATGGCCCGACGTGCAACCTCTGCCCGCTGGTCGGACGTTGTCCGCCGTCAGATCACCCTGAATACCAGCGCGGCCATGAATAGCGCGGAAGTGCGCGGCATGGTTGCCGCTGAATCGCGCCGCCTGCGTGACGAGGCCATCCAGTCCGGCAGAACGACCGGCACCATCTATACCACGCGCGTCAACGGCGTGGTGGGTGGCGATCCCGTCCCCTACATCCTGCGCGCCGGCAGCATGTCCTCGACCCTGAGCCGGGGAATCGATGCATCGACCATTGCGTTCCTGAAAATGGGCCGCTCGGTGGATGAGGTTTCGCGCGGCATCATCCAGTTGCAGCAGGCCGAGAGCAGGCTTGCCCAGATGCAGGTGATGGCATCCTCGGTTGTGGCGGGCGGCAGCATGTCCAGCGACGATGTAAATGGCCAGATCGCCAATCAGCAGGCTCAGGTCGACCGGCTGAAGCAGGAAGTCGAAGCCGTCCGCGCGGCACGGGGTGCGGTCGATGACCTGACGGAAGCGCATGCCCAGAGCCTGTCCGTCATGCAGCTCCTGGGCGCGTCGGTCGATGAAGTGACGCGCAAGACGATCGATTTGCAGCGCGCCGAAGTAAACCTCGCCACGGCGCAGAAGGAATCCGGGGGCGCCGTTGCCAGCGGCAAGATGTCGCAGGCCGATGCGGATGCTATCGTGTCGGGGTATCAGAAGGAGGTCGATGCGCTCGGGCGGGAAGTCGCAGCCGCGCGCAAAGCGCGGGATGCCACGGATGTCCTGACGCACTCTCACAAGCTGTCCGGCTATCAGGTCGGGATCCTGGCCGACGAAGTGCATAAATTCGCGGATCAGGTCCTGGCGGGCGGCAGCGCCATGCAGGCGGCGTTCTATCAGGCGCCGAACGCGATCGCGACCATGGGCGGCCTGAAAAATGCTATCGGCCTGGTCGGCGCAGCCCTGTCTGGACCAGTCGGGATTGCTGCGGCCGCCGTCGTGGCCGTCGGCTCGCTCGCCGCGGTCGGGGTCGCGGCCGAGAGCGAGCAGTCCCATCTCGCGAGCCTGTCGCAGCACCTGCGGGCCACGCGGAGCGACTACGAAGCGATGTCAGTTTCGGCCGAAGCGACCGCGCGCCAGATCGCGGCGCATGGCGATATGTCGCTGTCCGACTCCCGTACGACCGTCGAAACCTTCGCCGCCGTGCCGACCGTCGATGCGTCGCAACTCACGCGCCTGACGCTGGACACTCGGAATCTGGCCGCCGCCATGCGCGATCCGCCACCCCCGAGGCGGTTTTTTATGCCTGGAGTCCTGATGTCTGACCCTGCAATCACGCCGCAGCCCTGATGGACTGCGGCCGCCGCCGCATTTGGCGGTTTCCTGTTTACCGTCCGGTGGCTCGTCGGTTTCGGCGGCCGAGCCGCGCAGGACCAGATCAAAAACCTGTCGGACCAGATCAGAGACCTGAAGTCGGATCTCGACGAGCGGGAGGACACGATCGTCGCCCCGCGCGACCAGGTCGCCGCCCTGACGGTGCAGGTAGCCCTGCTGACCCAGCAACTCCAGATCAAGTCGGTCCCGTCATCCAGCCCGCCTCAGTGCGTCGCGTAGCGCATCGTTAATCCGGCCCTGCCAGCCCGGCCCGGTGTCGCGCCACCCGTCCAGCACATCCTGATCCAGGCGCACCGACACCAGTTTCTTCGGGTTTGTCGAACGCGGCCGACCTTTCCGGACGACCTTCTCGCCCTGCCGGATCTCGGCCTGATCGAAAAACGCCTCGGTCAGTTCCGGCGCATCGTCCGGGTCAACCCATGCGGGCGCGCCAGAGAGCTTCTTCTCGGTCATGTGCATGCCTCATCGAAATAATGCGGCGAGCCGCGCCGCGCGGGGTCCAGACCAGAACAACCAGACGGCCATCGAGATCGCCGGCGGTGATGAACCGCTCTTCACCATAGTCCTTGCGATCATCCGGCACCGTCGCGGTCAGGCCCGAAAACACGATCGCGGCGTCGGCGAAATCAAGCCTGCGCTCGGAAAGTGTGATGGCCCGTTTGGCCGGATCGAACTCAATGTCCATGACCATTCTTGTAGCTACATTTAATGAGGGCGTCAAGATTTTCTGTATCTACATAAAGACGGGTTTCCCCCGCGCGCGCGGGCCGCCGACAGGCTGGCTTGCGATTATGCGCAAGTTCGCAAGGCCGTCCCTCGGGGCGGCCTTTTTGATTCCTGCTCGCCAATGGAGCCCATCATGGAGATGGATTCGCTTGCCGTCGCGGCTCTGCTGCTGCGCCGGCTGGAGGGCTTGCGCCTGGCGCCCTACCGGGACATCGTCGGGCTCTGGACCATCGGCTGCTGACCGCACCCAGCGAGCGTCACAACAGCCACGCACAACGCAATCCAGTGCCTCGTCCCCGTCTCGCTTCCCCGACCATCCCAGAACAGCGCATTCGCGCCACGCGTGATTCGTGACCGACCATGGCGACATGCCCATGCCCAGCCGACATCCCGCCAGACCCGGCAGGTCACGGCAGATCCACGGCCAAGGATTGCACATGGCTCCAACGTGAGGGAAAACCCATCCATGGACATATTGACGATGGCGCGCGCCATGGGCGCGGCACGGGCAGAATTGAGCCGTCAGGCTGCCGAGGGGTCTGCCGCTCCGACCGTCGGATTCGACGGCTGGCCAACGGACGTGACGATCGACGGCCGCGTGGACATGGAAGCCTTGGTGAAAGCCGTGCTGGCCGCGGCCACGACCGGCGCGTAAAGCCGGGCGCAGCGCCCGAAACAAGGCTCACGGGCCGTCATGTTCCGCCGATGGCCTCACACCACCGAGGCCCCGGCCCGCCGCGCCGACAACCGGCCATGCAGCAGCACCAGCACCGTTAGCCACGCCGCATCCAGCAGGAACGGCACATACAACCGCCCGCCCCAGACGATATCCAGCCCGATCGCCAGCAGGAAAGCGATGGCCAGCCAATTGCTGACCGGCGCCCCCGGCAGCGCCGCCACCACCCTGCGCGCGCCATCCACGCTGCGCCGATAGGCCAGATGCGCCACCATGATCGACGCCCAGACGAAAATCAGCAGAAACGCCACACCCTGGATCGCGTAACCGAACAGCCGGTCGGGCAGGAAATAATTCAGCACCACGCCCGCCAGCACGGTCGCGAACGAAGCCGCGAACGCCATCGCGGGCACCCCCGACGCCGAGCGCTCGCGCAGCCGCGCCGAGGCCATGCCGCTTTCCGACAGCGACGCCAGCGTGCGACTGGTGGCATACAACCCGGCATTGCACGACGACAGCGCCGCCAGCGCCATCACGCCATTGATCGCTTCACCCGCCATCGGCAGCCCCATATGCTGGAAGGCCAGCACGAACGGGCTGTGCGTGGCATCCGCCTCGCCCCATGGCACGATCGCCATGATCACGGCCAGGCTACCCACATAGAAAACGATGATCCGCCCGACGATGCCGTTGATCACGCGCGGCAGCACACGCACGGCGTCATCGGTCTCCGCCGCCGTCAGCGCGATGATCTCGGTGCCGCCGAAGGCGAACAGCGCCATCGGCAGAATGGCGGCAAACCCCGCCATCCCGTGCGGCAGCATCACCCCCGCATCCCACAGATGGCCGAAGGAAGCATGTGCGCCCCCCGGCCCGACATGCCCCAGGATCGTGACCAGCCCGCAACCGATCAGCGCCAGGATGGCCCAGATCTTGATGATGGCCAGCCAGAATTCCATCTCGCCGAAGGTGGCCACGGCGCGCGACCCCACGGCCAGCAGCACCCCTCCCAGCACGGCGGCGACCGCCCATTGCGGCACGTCCGGCATCCAATGACGCACGAAGATGCCGGCGGCCGTGATTTCGGAAATGCACACCAGCGTCCAGATCAGCCAGTAGCTCCAGCCGACCAGGAATTCCATCCGCGCGCCCAGATACCGCCCGACGAAGGCGTTCAGCGTCCGCCCCTCGGGGTCGGACAGCGCCAGTTCCGCCGCCGCCCGGCCGATCAGGAACACGACGATCCCACACAGCACATAGGCCAGCAGCACCGACGTTCCCGCCTGCTGGATCGCCCCGCCCGAGCCGAGGAACAATCCGGCCCCAACCGACCCGCCCAATGCCATGAACAGAATATGGCGCTGCTTCAGACCCAAGAACCGTCCCCCCGAAACGAACAGGGGCGGCGCCATGCCGCGCCGCCCGGACCGTCACCATAGACACGGCCCCAGCCGGCGCAAAGCCGGATCGCGGAAGGAACGACCTGCCGACCGGCCCGATTACTTGGTCGTGTAGCCGCCATTGATCAGGATGGTCTGTCCGGTGATCCACCAGCCGTCAGAAACCAGGAAACGGATGAACGGCGCCACGTCCTCGATCTCGGTCAGGCCCGTGGGGCTGAAGGCCGAAAGCGCCGCCGCCTGCTTGTGATAGGCCACGGCCTCCGGCGCCTCCTGCCCATAGAAGAACGGCGTATCCATCGGCCCCGGCCCGACCGCGTTGACCGAAATCCCCCGCGCGCCGAATTCCTTCGAGGCGGCGCGGGTATAATGCTCCACCGGCGCCTTGGCCCCGGCATAGGTCGAATAGAACGGCGTATAGGCCCCCAGCAGCGACGTCACCAGCGTCACCAGCTTGCCGTTGTCCTTCAGATACAGCCCCGCTTCCTTGATGAAGAAGTAGGCCGCCTTGGAATTGATCGCCGCCATCGCGTCGAATTCGGCCTCGGTGGTCTCGACGATCGGCTTCTTCAGCACTTTGCCCACGGTATTGATCGCGATATCCGGCCGACCGATCGCCCCCACCGTATCGGCGAACAGCCCGGCACAGGCCCCGGCCGTGGTCAGGTCGGCCTGAAGGGCCACCGCCTCGGCCCCCGCCGCGCGAATATCGGCCAGCGTCTGCTCAGCCTCCGGCCGCGAGGAATCGCTGTTGTAATGGATCGCAATCGCCTTCGCGCCGGCCGCCGCCAGGTCGCGCGCGATCAGCCCACCCAGATTCTTCGCCCCGCCGGCAATCAGGACCGTCTTTCCGCTAATGCTGTGATCGGCCATCTCGATGGCTCCTTCCCGTCCCACCCCCGCCGGATGCGGGAGATCATGCGGCCCACGATATCATTCCAAAAACGCGGATAAATTTGCGTTTCCGAACAACACATGTCGTAGAATCCGAACAAGCACTCCCATGTCGCGAAAGTCTGGAGGGAAACGATGGACCGCATCGACCTGTTCCGCATCTTTGCCCGCGTGGTGGAAAGCGCCAGTTTCACCCGCGCAGCCGCCACGCTGGACCTGCCGCGCTCGACGGTCTCGACCGCGATCCAGGACCTCGAGGCCCGGCTGGGCACCCGCCTGCTGGCCCGCACCACCCGCCGCGTCGCCCCCACGCCCGACGGCGCGGCCTTCTACGAACAATGCGTGCGTCTGGTCGCGGACATCGAGGAAGCGGAAAGCCAGTTCCGCCGCGATCCCGCCGGGCCGCGCGGCGCGCTGCGGGTGGACATGCCCGGCCGCATCGGCCGGCTGGTCGTCGCCCCCGCCCTGCCCGACTTCCTCGCCCATTACCCCGACATCACCATCGAACTGGGCGTAACCGACCGCGCCGTGAACCTGATCGAAGACGGCACCGACTGCGCGCTCCGCGTCGGCCCGATCCATGATTCCGCCCTGATCGCCCGCCGCATGGGCGAATTCCGCCTGCTCAACCTCGCCAGCCCGGCCTATCTGGCCCGGCACGGCATCCCCCGCCACCCCGACGACCTCCCGGCCCACCAGGCCGTGCGCTACGCCTCGCCCGCCAGCGGACGGGTGGAACCCTGGGAATGGCTCCAGGACGGCACGCTGCGCACCCTCACCCTGCCCGGCCGCGTCACCGTCAACAGCGCCGAAGCCCTGATCGCCTGCTGCCTCGCCGGGCTGGGCATGATCCAGGTCCCGGCCTTCGACGTGCAGGACCATCTGCGCTCCGGCGCGCTGGTCGACCTGCTGCCGGACTGGCGCGCCGAGCCCATGCCGCTCACATTGCTGCACCCCCATCGCCGCCACGCCGCCCGCCGGGTGCGGGTGTTCGCCGACTGGCTGGCCGGCCTGATGGCGCCGCTGTTACGCAGTTGATCGTTTTTTTCCGTTTTTTTGAAAAAAGAACCGGCAAAACCTTCTAAAGGGAGAGTGATGGAATCCTGCCAGCCCATGCGGAGCCCAATGAGACAAAAGTCTTTTTGCTTCTTTTTATCCCCAAAAAGAACAAACCTGCTCCCCCTCCTCGCCCTGAACGGCTGCGCGCTGCACGGCGCGCCTTCCTTCCCGATCGTCGGCGCCTATTTCCCGGCCTGGATGCTGTGCGCGCTCACGGGCGTGGCGGTGGCCGTCGGACTGCGCGTGGTCTTCCTGCTGACCGGCATCGACGCCCTGCTCAGTTTCCGGCTGTTCACCTATGTCGCCCTGGGCACCCTGGCCGCCCTCGCCCTGTGGGCGCTGGCGTTCGGGCCATGAGCATGGAGCGGGTACGCATGGGCGGCAAAAGCCGCATCGGCATTCTCATCGCCGTGGTCTGCATCGGTGCCGCCACGCTCGCGGGCCTGCATGTCGCCCATCAGGACGATTCCTATCCATCCACCGACAGCGCCGCCATCGACGCCGAACTGGTGCATGTCGCCTCCGTGGTCGGCGGCCGGCTGATCGACCTGCCGGTGCACGAGAACCAGCATGTCCACAAGGGCGATCTGCTCTACCGCCTCGACCCCGAACCCTACGCGCTGACGGTGCGCCAGGCCGAAGCCAACCTGGCGCTGGCCACGGCGGAACTGGAGAACCAGCGCCGCCTGCTGGCCGTCCGCACCGCCCAGGCGGCCACCGCCCGCGATCAGGTGACGCGCGCCCAGACCAACCGCGACCTGACCGACCGGACGGTCACGCGCCTGGCGCCATTGGCAAGCCACGCCTACGTCCCGCTGCAACAATACGACCAGGCCAAAGTGGCGCGGAACGACGCCGAAATCTCGCTGTCCCAGGCCCGCCAGCAATCGGCGGCGGCCGATGTCGCGATCGGCGACCTCGCCAGCGCCACGGCCGCCCAGGCCGCCAGCCAGGCGGCACTGGACCGCGGCCGCTACGAACTGCGCCAGACGACGGTCACCGCCCCGGCCGATGGTTACGTCACCAGCCTGCGGGTCAAGGCCGGCGAAGTCCTGGCCCCCTCGCAGGTGCTGTTCACCCTGATCGCCGACGACGCCTGGTACGCGGTGGCCAACCTGCGCGAACTCACCCTGCCCATGGTCCACCCCGGCGATTGCGCCACGGTCTATTCGATGATCGACCGCCGCGCCCCGATCCAGGGCCGGGTGGAGAGCATCGGCTGGGGCGTGCTGTCGGCGGACTCAGCCGTTCTGGCGCGGTCGCTGCCGCTGGTGCCCAGAGAGATGGACTGGGTGCATGTCGCCCAGCGCTTTCCGGTGCGGGTCCGCCTGCAAGGCGCCACCCCCACCCTGCTGCGCATGGGCGCCACGGCCACGGTCGAAATCCGTCATGGCGCCGCCTGTCCCTGACATGACCGACGCCCCCCTGACCCCGGCACGCCTCTGGCGCCTGGTGCGCGACCCCACGCCGGGCCGGCTGGGCTACGCGCTGCGCATGGCGGCCGGCTGCACGGCGACGGTGCTGGTCGGCGAAATCTGGCAGGTGCCGGACCTCGCGGTGCCGGCGCTGGTCACGATGGCGCTGTGGCAGAAAGACCGTGTCACCAACGCGGTCGCCGGCATCGCGGTCAATATTCTGATCCTGATCCTGCTGCTGCTGATCTACGGGCTGATCGGCCTGACGCTGGATCACCCGCTGGCGCTGGTCGCCGCCATCACCCTGCTGTCGCTCGGCTTCTTCTTCCTCGGCTCGGCCAGCAAGCTGAAGCCGATGGCCTATATGCTGGGACTGATCGTGGTCTACGGGCTGGTGGCCATCGACCAGGTGCCGGTCGGCGAAGTCGTCACCCGCGCCCTGCTCTATACCGACCTGTTCCTGGCGGTGCCCGGCGCGGTGATGATCGTGCTGGGCCTGCTGATCTGCCCCTCGCCGCGCCGGGTCCTGACCGACGACATCGCCGCCCGCCTGCGCGTCAGCGCGGCCCTGCTGCGCGGCACCGACGCCGAAGCCCGCGCCCATGCCACCGACCTGCTGCGCGAAGGCGCCACGGGCATGGCGAAATCCCTGCGCATGGCCGGCCTGGAACGGCTCTGGCGCCCGGCCGACCTCGCCTGCCTGCATCAGGCCGCGGTCTCCGCCGTCGCCGTGCTGGCCCTGGCGGAGGCCGAAGCCACACGCGCCCCCGACGCCCCGCCCCCACAGGCCCTGATCGACACGCTGGAGCACATGGCCGCCATCTTTGCCGAGGGCGACTACCCCACCGCCATCGCCGCACCCGCCACACCCGCCGACCGGCCGGCCTGCGCCACCATGGCCGCGCTGCTGGCCGTCTTCACCACGCCCGCCCCGACGCCGAAACAGCCGGACACACCCGCGGAAAAGAAAAGCGGCTTCTTCACCCCCGATGCGTTCACCAACCCCACCCATGTCCGTTTCGCGGTGAAAGGCACCGCCGCCGTCATGACCAGCTACCTGCTGTTCCGGATCGTCGACTGGCCGGGCATCCACACCTGCATCATCACCTGCTTCATCGTCGCCCAGCCGACGATGGGCGAGATGATCGCCAAGCTGACACTCCGCATCAGCGGCGCCCTGATCGGGGGCGCCATCGGCATCGCCGCCATCGTCTTCGTCCAGCCCCATCTTCAGGACATCACCGGTTTCCTGATCCTGGTCTTCGCGGTCTCGCTGCTGGCCGCCTGGGTCAAGACGGGCGACGAGCGGATCGCCTATGCAGGCTTCCAGATCGGCCTGGCCTTCTACCTGACCGACCTCAAGGGCTACAGCCCGACCAGCGACATGACCACCGCCCGCGACCGGATCGTCGGCATCATGGTGGGCAACGCCATCACCTACGCCATGTTCACCAGCTTCTGGCCCACCAGCGCCTATGACGGCATCGCCCGGCGGCTGCACGCGGTCGCGGCCCTGCTGCGCCGCCAGCACGCGGCCACGACGCGGCAGGATCAGGCCGCCTGCGTGGCGGCCCTGCAATCCGCCGTCTCGCAGGGCGAACGGCAGGTGGAATACGCCCTGGCCGAACCGATCCACATGCGCGCGGAAATGGACCAAATCATATCGTTCCGGACCGGCTTCGCCGACGCCGCCCGCCTCGGCGCCGACATGCTGACCGACCCTCATACCGAAACCGCCACACGCATCGCCGCAGTAGAAGCCCGCGCCTCATGACCCGCCACCGCCAGACCGTCACCGCCACCGCCACCCTGCTGCTGCTCGCCGGCTGCGCCACCTCCGAACTGGCCACCGCTCCGCCGCGCCCCGACCGCCCGTGGACGCCCGATGTCACGACGGAAGGCGCGATCGTCCCCCCCGGTCACGGAAAGCGCGGCCTGACGCTGCCGCCCGGCTACAGCCTCCCCGCCGACCCGGAGGTCGTCACACGCGGCGCGTCGCCCGCCCTGCCGGCACGAACGGCGCAGCCCTACACGCTGGCCGACCTGATCGACATCGCGCAATCCGCCAATCCCCAGACCCGCCGCGCCTGGAACACGGCGCGCGACGCCGCCCTGGCGGTCGGCATCGCCCGCAGCACCTACCTGCCGCACCTGACGGCCACGGTGGTCGGCGGCTGGTCCCACAGCCATGGCCAGACCTCCGATGCGTCGCTGGCCATCAACGGCTACGGCACCCTGCCCCTTGCCAACGGTCCTGGCACCCGCAATTCCGGCGCGGGCGAGGTCCAGACGCTGGGCCTGGAATGGCTGCTGTTCGATTTCGGCCGGCGCGAAGCCACCATCGCCGCCGCGCGACAGGCCCAGATCGCCACCAATGTGCTGTTCACGGCGGCGCATCAGAAGGTGATCTACGCCGTCACCACCGCCTTCTACACCCACGCCGCCGCCACCGCCCGCGTCCGGCTGCTGCACACCGCCCTGGACAACGCCCAGCATGTCCAGCAGGCCGCCGAGGCCCGCCTGCACCAGGGCCAGGGCACGATCCTCGACGTGACCCAGACCCGGCAGGCCACCGCCCAGGTCGCCCTCCGCCTGGTCCAGGCCGAAGGCGAGGACGAAAACACCTACCTCGCCCTGCTGACCGCAACCGGCGTCTCCGCCGACACAAGGATCGGCCTGGAAGACGTCTCCGGCCGCCCCCTGACCCAGGACGACGCCCGGCTGAGCGAGGACATGGTCAAGCGCGCGGTGGCGCGGCGCCCCGACGTACTCGCCGCCTACGCAGCGGCGCGGGCGGCGCACAGCCGCGTCAGCGCGGCACGCGATGCGTTCCTGCCCAGCATCTTCATGACCGGCAACGTCTCCTACGCCACCGGGCGGATGAACCTCACGTCGGTCCCCGGAATCGGCAGCGATTCCGCTCCCACCCTCAATCTTTCCGCCAACCGCTTCAGCAGCCTGGTTCTCGGCGGCATCAGCGTGCCGATCTTCGACGGCGGCCTGCGCGCGGCGGTGGTCAAACAGGCGCAGGACCAGTCGGACAGCGCGGAAGTCACCCTGCGCCAGACGGTCAACGACTCCATCCAGCAGATCGTGGCGGCGGAAAACGCCGTCCGCACCGGCCTGCACGCCTACGCCGCCGCCACCAGCCTGCGCACGGCCTCCCAGACCAGCTTCGACGCCGCCCTGACCGCCTATCGCAGCGGCACCGGCTCGATCACCCAGGCCCAACTGGCCCAGAACGGCCTGCTGGATGCCGAGATCAGCCGGTCAGACGCCTATTACGCCACCCTGATCGCCGCCGCCGGCCTCGCCTTCGGCACCGGCGCACTGGGCGGCACCTGATGCAGGACTCGTGCTAGCCGGGCTGCTCTTTTCAAAACAAGTCAATTTTTACATAAGATTTTTTAAAGCCGTTTATGGCACTCAGTGCCATTTTTCACGCGGATGTGACCTCCAACCCGATTGCCGGACGCCCCCCTGTCTATATAACGCGGTATACAACAACTGGACCAGCCCGGTCCTGTTTGATGTCCGGCTCCCTTTCCGGCCACCTGTCGGATAGGGCCGTCGCAGTCCAAGGAGTGTCCGCATGTCTGTCAACGAACAGCCCCCCTTCAAGGCACGCTACGAGAATTATATCGGCGGAGAATGGGTCGCCCCGGTCAAGGGCACCTACATGTCCAACATCACGCCGGTCGACGGAAGCGTGCTGTGCGAGGTCCCGCAATCCACCGCCGAGGATATCGAACTGGCGCTGGATGCCGCCCACAAGGCATTCAAGGGCTGGGCTCACACGTCGCCCGCCGACCGCTCGCTGATCCTGCTCAAGGCCGCCGACCGGATGGAGCAGAATCTCGACCTGCTCGCCCGTGCCGAGACGTGGGACAACGGCAAGCCGATCCGCGAGACCCTGAATGCCGACATCCCGCTGGCGATCGACCATTTCCGCTATTTCGCCGGCTGTATCCGCGCCCAGGAAGGCGCGCTGAGCGAAATCACAGACACCACGATCGCCTATCATTTCCACGAGCCCCTGGGCGTGGTCGGCCAGATCATCCCGTGGAACTTCCCGCTGCTGATGGGCTCGTGGAAGCTGGCCCCGGCACTGGCCGCCGGCAATTGCGTGGTCATGAAACCCGCCGAGACCACCCCCGCCAGCATCCTGGTGCTGATGGAACTGATCGGCGACCTGTTCCCGCCCGGCACGCTCAACATCGTCAACGGCCTGGGCCGCGATGTCGGCTCCGCGCTGTCCAACAGCCACCGCATCGCCAAGATCGCCTTCACCGGCTCCACGCCCACGGGCAAGATGATCGCCCACGCCGCGGCGGAAAACCTGATCCCGGCGACGCTGGAACTGGGCGGCAAGTCGCCGAACATCTTCTTCGCCGACGTCATGGACCATGACGACGACTATCTCGACAAGGCGATCGAAGGCTTCGCCCTGTTCGCGCTCAACCAGGGCCAGATCTGCTCCTGCCCCAGCCGCGCGCTGGTGCATGAATCGATCTACGAGCGCTTCATCGAGCGCGCGCTGCCCCGCGTCAAGGCGATCAAGCAGGGCAACCCGCTGGACCCCACCACCATGATGGGCGCCCAGAACTCGCTGATGCAGCAGAAGAAGATCCTCGATTACATCGACATCGGCCGGAACGAGGGCGCCGAACTGCTCACCGGCGGCGGCACGCCCGATCTCGGCGCCGTGCTCAAGGAAGGCTTCTACGTCCAGCCCACCGTCTTCAAGGGCAACAACAAGATGCGCATCTTCCAGGAAGAGATCTTCGGCCCGGTGCTGGCGGTCACGACCTTCCGCACCGAGGAAGAGGCCCTGGCCATCGCCAACGACACCGAATTCGGCCTCGGTTCGGGCGTCTGGTCGCGCAACGCGAACACCTGCTACCGCATGGGGCGCGGCATCGAAGCCGGGCGTGTGTGGATCAACTGCTATCACGTCTATCCGGCGCACGCCGCCTTCGGCGGCTACAAGAAGTCCGGAATCGGTCGTGAAACACACAAGATGGTGCTAGAGCACTACCAGCAGACGAAAAACCTGCTGGTCAGCTACAGCGAGAAGAAGCTCGGCTTCTTCTGAAAACCAGACCGGACGGGCGCGCTGGTGGCGATCCGCCGCGCGTCCGCTATACTCCGGGGCACGCGGCCATCGAGGCCGCTCCGCTCCGGCGTGCGCGGACACATGCCGGGCGCGGCCTGTCCGGCCGCTCTCGCGCACCAGCCCACCAGTCCGGCTGGTGCCCAGATCACCGGGCGGGCGCTCCCAACGGTGCCCCTCCACCCGTGGCAACCCCTTGCAGATGGACCATGAAGACGCGATGGCGACAAAAC
>NZ_JBDNXE010000066.1:0-21881 GCF_047721585.1 Gluconacetobacter sp. | reverse complement strand
GCACAACGACGCTCAGGGTCAGAACCACGCGGATCAGGGTGCGTAGAAGGGGCATTGTCTATCTCGGACCTTGCAGGGGCAGTTGTTCGACCGTTTCTCAGACGAACAGGATCATCAGGCACAGAACACAAGTGTAGAGGGCGACCTCGAACAGTGCGAGGTGCCAGAACCATTTCATGATGCCGGTCCACCACAGCGCGAAGCGGATCAGCATGGTCACCGGTAGAGCGGCGATTGCGTAGACGACGATCGGCGCCATGAAGACGCCGAAGAAATTGAACTCGGTCAGCATCACGCGGCTCTCATTCCGAACGAACGCGTCTGGGGTGGGATGGCCATATTCAGCCTGTTATTGGCGCCCGGCATGTCGCCAGGCAATTGCAGGGGACCTTGTTTGTGAAAGAATCCGGGCGCCGAGTCTACCAGCAGCGATGCCTGTTCAAGGCAGGCGGCAATGCGCCGGGTGGGAACGTGGGATGCAGCGGGGCGCTCTTCGACATCGCGCATCACGTCCTGCGCTGCGGTGCGGAGGATCAGCGCGGTGCGCGTGGGCTGGGTGCACAGATGCTGGAACGACGCCAGCGCCGCCAGCGTGCAGGCGCGGTCCTGTTCGTGCACCGCCGGATTCTGCACCAGATGCCGCAGCCGCGCGATCAGACGCCCCACCGAGACGCAGATGAACGCCGCATCGGTGGTTTCGTAGACGCGGGCAGGCGGCGCGACCAGCGAGAAGCGTTGGATCATACGCAGGATCTTCTGCATCTGCAGGTTTTCCCACACCGTCCAACTGACGTGCCGGTTCAGCGGCAGGCTGGCCAGTTGCTGGGTAGCGCGATTCATCGACGTGACCAGTCGGGCGGTGTCCAGCCGATGGTCGGACGGCAGGATGACCCGGAAGACCAGAGCCAGCCCGATCAGGGCGATCAGGTAGGACAGCCAGACATTCATCAGGGACAGGTCGTCATAGGAGATCGGATTGCGGATCTGCACCATGGCATTGAAGAATACCGCATAACCGAAGCCGCGCATGGCGTGGCGGGGATGGAATTGAAGCCAGATGCCCGGCAGCAGGCAAACCGAGAGGGACAGCCACAACAGCGGATAACCGTCGATACGGGGCAGGAGAAAGGTCTGGCAGATGAAGGCGGCGGGGATCGCGGCCAGGGTGCCGCTGGCAAACATGACGCTGGCGCGGGATGCCACCGGGCTGGTGGCCAGCAGGCAGGATGCCGGGATGAGATAGGCGAGCATGGTGGCGCCGTTCGACCAGCGGAAGACATACCATGTCAGGCAGCCCAGCAGGGTGACGAACGCGCCGCGCGTGCCGTTGCGCAGCGCCGCCGGCCAGTCGAAGAACAGTCGTAGCCGGATCGGGCGGACATGTGCCTGCGGCCCCACGAAATCGTCCAGCGCGCTGCGCAATTGCACCAGGATGTCGCGCTCGTTGTCGATGAACGCGATGGTGGGGAGGTCTTTGGTTTCTTCTGACAGGTCGTCCAGGGTGTCGATGGCGGCGGCTAATTGGGTACGCATGCCGGCGGGATCGTCGAGGTGCAGGTTTTCCGGGGGGATGACGGCGAAGCGCGCCATCACGTCATGCACCAGGTCGCGGGCGGCTGCGGATTGCGGATTGTCGGGCGGGTCGTCGCGCCAGATCGGGTGATGGGTGCTGAGCAGCCCCAGCAGCCGGGCCACGCCGGCACGCAGGCCGGCGGCCCGCCGGCCGATCGCGAAATTGTCGGCGGCGGCATATTCGATCGCTTCGACCAGCGCATTGGCCTGGGAGAGCAGGCGTGCGCGGGCGTCATAGCTGGTCAGCGTCATGGCGCGGAACGAGAATGGCTGGCCGCCATCGTCCGGCATGGGGGTCTGACCGGGGGCCATGTCCTCCAGATCCGCCGGGTGCGAGAACTGGCCGGTGATGTTGCGCAGCGTCTGGTCGACCTGGCGCAGGACCTTTTCCGGCCTGCTGACCGACGTGACCAGAAACACCACGGCCGTGCTGACGATGCCGACCGTGACCGCCGACAGGCGCGACATGGCGGCCATGAAGATGCGGTCGGGGTCGGCGAAGGTGGAAATGGAAACCAGCACGATGGTGTAGCCCGCCAGCACGGCGGCATAGGCCTTGTAGAACCGCAGCAGTGTGGAGACGCAGCAGGCAATGCCGATGATGATCGACAGGCCCATGAAATAGAGCATCGGCGACTGGGGAAAGGCCGCCATCAGCAGCACCGCCGCCGTTGCGCCGATCACGGTGCCGAAAATACGCCAGAAGCTCTTGGAGACCATGGCGCCGACGACCGGATTGGCCACGATCAGGACCGTCGTGACCGAGGACATCGGGGTCTGGAGCTGGAAGAAGAATGCCAGGAACAGGGCCAGCCCGACGGCAAGCAGCGCGCGGATGCTGTAGGTGATCGTCGGCGAAAGGGCCTTCCAGTCGGGGAAGGCGAAACCGCCGAAGCGGACCAGCGAGCGCGGAAAATGCAGCGCCGTGTGCGGAGGAACCAGCCGGATGCTCATGCCCGGATTGCCGCGCCTGCGGTGGCCGGGCCGCAAGGCAACGGATCACGGCCGGCCCGTCCCTGTCGGGGCGTGCTCTTATGGGTCAGACGACGTCCAAAGGATCGTGCCCGTGCACTACGCTCGGAGTCCGCCTTCTCCACAGCTACCCGGTTTCCCTGACTTGTCATGAGAACGCATCAGGTCTGCGTGCTCATGAAATTGTGACCAGGGAATACGTTTCCAGAAATGGCGGGCGGGGGCCAATGCAATTTCAGCATGGTCCCCAACCGGCTTTGGCGTCTCTCAGGCAATCCGGCGCTGATCGGAGGGGTCAGATGCCCTTGCGGCCGAAGACCGAGCGGACGAGGTGCAGGATCGCGCGCAGGGCCTGGCGGCCGACCGGGCCGGCGATCGCGGTCGTCACGGCGGTCAGGGCCATGGCCTGGCGCAGCTCGTTCAGCGCGTGCTCACGGGCAAAGCGGGCGCGGATTTCGGTCGCGGTCATGATCGAGCGGCGGCCGAGCAGCAGGAACAGCAGGGCCATGGCGCCATCGACCGCGAAGACCAGGATCGCCGCGCCGAGCACGCTGAACCCCAGCGTCTGGTAGGCGAAGGCCCACAGCAATGCGTGTCCCGACAGGATCGCCAGCAGGCCGAACACGGCGGCGACGACCAGAAACGCCACCTGCCTGCCGATGCGGATGGCCATCTCGCGGCGTACGGTCAGTTCCGCCTGGACAGTGGCTTTGCCAAGTTCGGCTATCTTCATGGTCCTTGCTTCTTCCCTCTGCTTCGTTGGCGGGCGCTCCGCCGGAATGCCCGCCCGGCCAGATAGCTGATCGCGGCATGGCTGGCGATGGCCGCCGGTCGCATTCGGCGCACGGCGGCTCGGATATCGGGCCGATGATCGGCCACTTCGCGTGGCTTGGCAACGACCCGTGGGCCGTCGGTGCGCGGTTCGGCCAATGGCGCGCGCCCTGGCCGATGGCGGGATGAAAACGGTCGTTCGCAGCGTGTGCGGGCGGTTTTGCGGGCTCGCGCCGCGAGATCGGTCGTATCTTTCATGCGGGTTGGCTACACTTGCCGGCTTTCACTCCGTCCTGGCAGGTTTCGCTTCTCGCATGGCTCCCCTCTCTCCACGTCTTGATGTTCGCGGATTTGTGTGCGCGCCGGTGGAGCCCTCCACGCCCGCGCTGTCGTTTTCGATCGCGCCCGGCGGGTGTCTGGCGTTGCTGGGGGACCGCGCGGTCGATCTCTCCCGCGTGCTGGACACGCTGGCCGGCCATCTGCCCTGTGTGGCCGGCGAGGTCCTGCTCGACGGGCGGGATGTGGCGGCGTTGCCGGCCGGCCATCGGGGGATGGGATTGTTCAGCGCGCGCGATCCGCTGTTCGCGCATCTGACCGTGCGGCGGAACCTGGCCTTTCCGCTGGAGGCGCGCGGCATGGCGCGTCCGGCGGTCGTGGCGCGGGTGGATGCGGTGCTGGCGCTGCTGGGGCTGGACGGATGCGCCTCTCGCCGGCCGCGCGCCCTCGATCCGCAGGATGAATGGCGGGCGCGGCTTGGCCGGTTGCTGGTCTTCGCGCCGTCCGTCCTGTTGCTGGACGACCCGTTCGCCGGGTTGGCGCGGGGGGATCGGCTGGCGATGCGCCGCCTGCTGGCGCGGGTGGCGCGGGCGCAGGGCCTGACGCTGCTGCTGGCGACCGGCGATCGGGAGGACGTGTTGCTGCTGGGCGACGCGATCGGCGTGCTGTCGGGTCGCACGCTGTTGCAGGTCGGCAATGCCGCCGAACTGTTCGACCGGCCGGCCTGCGACCGGGTTGCCACCGGCTTCGGCGACGCCAATGCCCTGACCGGGCGCGTCGCGTGGGTGGAAGACGATCTGGCCTCGGTCCATCTGGCCAGCGGCGCGCGGGTCGAGGCCATGGCGGGGCCGGGCCTGGCTGACGACATGCTGTGCACGCTGTGTGTCCGGCCCGACCGGGTCGCCACCCTGTTTCCGACCGGCCGGGCCGCCGCCGATGACGATGGCGAGGACACGCTGCCGGCGGTGCTGGCGGGGCTGCATCATATGGGCGACCATATTCGGCTGCGTTTCCGGCTGGAGGATGGACAGGAGGTTCTGGTCCGCCGGCCGCCGGCGCAGAGCTTGACGGGGCTCGTGCCCGGACGCACCGCGCGGCTGGCGTGGCAGCCGGCCCATGCGGTGGCCTTTCCGTTTCGGGGGGAAATGGGCTAGCGTGGCCGCCTGTTTATCCTGCCTCCTGCGAAAGTTCATTCCTCTGTCCCGCCCGCCCCGCATTCTCCGATCGCTTCGCCGTCTTCTGATCGGGTTGCTGCTGCTGGCGATCGTGCCGACTGGCGGGAATGCCCGGACAGGCTGGCGCACGCATGCGCTGGTGGTGAACAGTCTGGGCGGTGCCCTGAGTGCGGCTCAGGACAAGGCGTTTTTCCGCCCCTTCGCGGCCCAGATGGGGGTCGGTATTCTGCGGTATGTGTGGGATGGCGATCCGCAGCCCCGGTCGGGGCATGCCGGCCGTGCCTGGACTGTGGCGCTGATGGAAGACAGCACCGCCCGTGCCGCCTGCATGCAGGGATTTCTGCTGCGATTGGGCGGCGCCCCCGGCAGTGCCGATGCCTGCGGCGTGCCGGCGATGCGCGAGGGAATTGCCCTGGTGTGGGATCGCGGCCGCATTCCGGTGGCCCCGCACTGGAGCGATTTCTGGAATGTCGTGCGCTATCCCGGCAAGCGGGGGCTGCGCCGCGATCCGCGTTCGACGCTGGAGATCGCGCTGATGGCCGATGGCGTGGCGCCGGCCGATGTCTATGCCGTGCTGGGTACGCCCGAGGGGGTGGCGCGGGCCTTCCGCAAGCTCAGCCAGTTGCGTCCTTATATCGAGTGGTGGACCAGTCCGGCGGAATCCGCGCGCATCATCGGCAATGGCAGCGTGCTGATGACCAGCGCGGCCGGGGGCGAGGTGATGGCGGCCGCGACGGGTCAGCGCGATGTGGGGCTGCAATGGGAGCAGAGCCTGGATGATGGTCTGTCCTGGGGGGTTGCGCCTGATCTGGACCGGGCGGCGCGCGACCGGGCGCGCAGCCTGCTGCATTTCATGGCCCAGCCCGAGCAGGTGGCGCGGTTCGCGTCGCTCTATCACGCGCATGGCGATGTGGGCTCGGCGCAGCCGCTGCTGATGGATGCCGCCTTCTGGCATGAGCATCTGCCCGATCTCTCCAAACGCTTCGCGGACTGGCTGGCCGCGCCATGAGCGGGCTGCCGGCTTTCTCGGTGCCGGCGCTGGTTGTCAGTCTGCTGGTGGAAAGTGTGGCGGCTGGGGCTGCATGCGGGCTCGGCCTGCTGTTGCGGGCACGGCCGCAGGGGCGGCGTGTGCTGTCGGGCGCCCGGATCGGTGCCCTGGCACTGGCAATTCCGGGATGGATGGGGGCCGTGATGCTGTCCGGCCCCTGGCGCGACGGTGGTGCGGGGCCTGTCGTGATGCAGGCTGTCTGCCTTGTTCCGCTGGTTCTGTTGCCGCTTCTGCGCGCGCTCGACCGGTTGCCGCCTGGACTGACGCGGACGGCGGCAGGGCTGGGGGCGGGGCGGATGGTGCGGGTGCGCGGCCTGTGGCTGCCGTTGCTGGGGCCGTCGGCGCTTGCTGTGGCGGTGCTGGCGGTGGCGGGGGCCGTGATGGTTGGCGTGCTCGACGGGTAGGCGGCGTTTTTCTTCTCTCTGGAGCCGGGATTCAGTAAGACGGTCGCCATGACCGATATGAAGCCGTTCTGGCAGGTCCGCCGGCTGGACGAAATGACGACCGAGGAATGGGAGTCGCTGTGCGACGGGTGCGGACGCTGCTGCCTGCACAAGCTGCGCGAAGACGTGACCGAGCAGATCCTGTTTACCGATGTTGCCTGCCGGTTGCTGGATCTGGAAACCTGCCTGTGTTCGGACTATGCGTGCCGCCGGCGCAAGGTGCCCGATTGCGTGCAGTTGACCCCCGAGGCCATGGCGGAAATCGACTGGCTGCCGCCCTCATGCGCCTATCGGCTGGTGGCCGAGGGGCGGCCGCTGGCATGGTGGCATCCGCTGGTTTCAGGCTCGCCCGACACCGTGCATGAGGCCGGGGTTTCGGTGCGGGGGCGGGCGATCAGCGAGCGGCGGGCCGGGCAATTGGAGCATCACATTGTCGACTGGCCCGGCAAGATGCCCCGTCCGCGCCGGCCACGAGCGCGCGATCGGGCATGACGGCCGGCCTTTCCGGGCTGAGGCCGACAGAGGCCGAGATTGTGCGGCTCGCAGGGCGGGATGTGCCGGTGCGCTGGCGCCGGTCGAGCCGGGCGCGGCGGTTGTCGCTGCGGATCAATGCGCGTGAGGCCGAAATCGTCATTACCCTGCCGCCGAGGGCGGAGCGCGAGGCCGGGATGGCGCTGCTGCGCAACCATGCTGTCTGGGTGCTGTCGCGGCTGGATCACCTGCCTGCGGCGGCGCCGTGGCATGATGGGGGGCAGGTGGTGCTTGATGGGTGCGCGCATGGCATCGTCCATTGTCCCGATGGGCGGCGGGGAGTGTGGATCGAGGACGGGGTGGTGAAGGTGAGCGGTGAAGCGCCGTTCCTGCGCCGCCGGCTGGCGACGTTCCTGCGGCAGGAAGCCGGGCATCGGTTGGGGGAGCGGCTGACCGCGCTTACGGGATCGTCCGGCCTGCGGCCGCGGCGGCTGGTGATCAAGGATACCAGTAGCCGCTGGGGCAGTTGCAGTGCGAACGGCACGGTGATGCTGAACTGGCGGCTGGTGATGGCGCCCATGGATGTGCAGCATTACGTGATTGCGCATGAACTGGCGCATCTGCGGCATATGAATCATGGCCCGGATTTCTGGGTGCTGGTGGCTGCCCTGACGCCGCATCGCCATATGGCGGAAACCTGGCTGCGCCGACACGGACCGGCTCTGCTGCGCGCCGCTTAGCCTGCGGAAAACGGCAACTGCCGGATTTCACTGGTCTCGCGAGTGTGCTAGAGGGCGCACCGGGCGAACTTGGCGGAATGGTAGACGCACGAGACTTAAAATCTTGCGCCCGCAAGGGTGTGCGGGTTCGAGTCCCGCAGTTCGCACCACAGGCACCTGAAATGGCACGATTTTTCGGCTGAGTGAAGGGCAAAGGCTGTCTTTGCTCCATCGTCCTTCCCCGCCGAGGGAAGATTTTATGCTCTGTGTCCGAGGCACCATTTACCATTTTCGCCGTATTGTTCCCCCTGCCTTGCGAGCAGCGTTAAACCGGCGGGAAATCTGGGTTTCCCTGAAAACCGGTTACCAGAACGAAGCCAGCAAACGGGCATCACTCCTTCATGCCAGAACCACAGAATTATTCTCTCAGAGCCTGACCGAAAATGCGGTCTGGTGAGCGAGAGCGGCTCATCAGGGCCGCGTCCGGCGTGTGTTTCTGAGCATCGGAGCGGAGCGGCCTTGATGGCCGTGAGCACCGAAGCGCAGGAAACGCGCGGAGGACACGCCACCAGGGCGCATTTTCGGTCAGGCTCTTATCCGCGAAGGTCTGCGTTTATGGCTGCTCTTTTTACCCTTCTTGACATCGTCAACTAATCGCTCTTTATGAAACCGGAAATGTATTGGAGTTATCAATAGTCTTGACTACTCCCCAAACTCGACAGAAACACAATACACCACTCTTCGCAATTCTTGCGAGGGTGTTGGTTCTTGTCGGGTTTTTAGGACAACTTCTCCTTCAGGGTTTTTCCCTACCTGACGAAACGCCAAGGAGCGCAATTGAGCGGCTAACGGGCATTGATATCAGCCCGCAGCGCAACATGAGCCATGATATGGCGATGATGGATATGCCTATGAGCATGTCAGGTCATCACCATAATACACATCATCACGACAAAAGCTGTCCGCTTTGCCCGTTGCTGGAACTTGTCGCTGTTATTCTGACGAACCTCCCAGCACTGCCTGCTTATACTGTGTATCGATATCAACAGGAAATGCGGGCGCATCCTCCCAGAGCACCGCCATCTGTTCTGACAGGTCTGCCACCGTCGCGCGGCCCCCCTTTATTTTCCTGAGCCTTTCGTCAGCTTCTGGTGTGCGTCATCTCACCCTATACGCCGCTTTTATGCGTGTTTGGGAGTGTTTCTGCACGACCCAGTGCTGAGTCTTTCTCAGTTCAGGATTATCTTTAACTATGTATGAAGAAACCCGTGGCGCTCAAGGAGCGTTAGCGTGTCGCGTTGTCGCGCGCATCGTCGTGCTGTCTTACGGTTTTACCGCTACACCTTTATGGGCGCAGAGCAGCACAGACAAAACATCATTTTCCCAGACTGGGATGTTGCCTCAGAAAGAGAAAAAGATAGAGGTCGCGTCTCAGTCACAAAGCTTTGTGATCGTTAATGGAACACGGCAGCCTGCCGAAAATTATCTTGCTCAGAGCAATAGTTCAGCTCTAAAAATTCCTGTTTCCATTCAGAAAACACCTGCATCGGTACAGGTCATCACTCATGCTGTCATACAGGATCGTGGCGCTCTCAGCATTAATCAGGCCATCGAGACAGTCAGCGGTGTTGAACGTAATCTGACCTTCCCTAATTCTCTGACTTTTCGTGTGCGTGGATTTGTGGACGCGTCTACAACCTTGCGAGATGGTTTTAGAGAACAGACCGGAACCCAAGATATTCAGGGCGTTGATAACATTGAAGTCCTCAAAGGTCCCGCATCGGTGTTATACGGTGGTTCAACCTCTTCAGGCGGTACCGTCAACGTCACGACAAAGCGAGCCATTGCAAACCATAACTTTCTGAATGCCGGATTATCAGGGGGAAGTTTTGGATTATTCCGTGGAACCGCAGACGGTAACCGTGATCTATCAGGAGATGGAAAAATTGTAGGGCGTATCAATTTCGCCTATCGGCATGATGATACATTCCGAGACTTCGGTTACAACGAAACAACCTATGTTGCTCCCACTGTTCGGTGGACTCCGTCTCTTCATGATAAGATTGATTTCTTCGCGTCTTGGCAGCTTTCAAACTATACTTGGGGTGCATCCCAAACCCCTTTGATCCGAAAAGCTCTGGCCCTACCCCTCTCCTATAACTTCGATAATCAGGCTCTTGGAGCCTCGCATCAGAACTCCTGGCGTTTAGGATACAATTGGGTACATAAATTTTCTGATTCATTCCGATTTCGCTCAGGCTTTGCAAACTCAATCAACAACTATGATTTCGGTACGGATCGTATGAGCACCTTTGCCCTCTCACCGAACGGACGAACCCTGAGCCGAGGAGTATCCAGCGGCCCTCAGATGGGTAAAGATTTTGATCTTCAGAATGAATTTTCAGGTATTTTTCATACTGGGCCACTAAAACATGACTGGCTGGTCGGCAGCGAGCTCTATCAGACAGATTATAGTGCAAAAACCTATGATGCCTCACTTCCTGCACTTGTTCTTACAGATCCCATTTATACGGGGGCACCAGGACTTGCACGATTACGCTCAAATATTTCAACACAGGCAGAAGCCGCCTCGGTGTATTTTCAGGATTACATTTCTCTTTTTGATCGCTTCTATGTTCTTGGTGGGGGGCGCTATGATGCCACAACAACATCTTCTCTCAATAAAATAAAAGAAATCAACACCTCTGTCTCTGACAATAAATTTTCTCCTAGGCTTGGCATTCTCTATGCCGCACGCAGAACAACGTCTCTTTATTTTAACTGGTCAACGAGTTTTATTCCTACATCAACCTCTTCCTTCACTGGAACTCCCCTTTCACCCGGAAGGTCTCGCCAGATTGAAGCAGGCATCAAACAACAACTGTTTCATGAGCACGTTCAGGCGACAGTCGCGGTATATGATATTCGTCGCTCAAATGTTGCCACGACAGACCCTGCTCATCCACTTTATTCCATTGCTGTTGGCCAGCAGCGTAGTCGAGGAATAGAAGCTGATATAGCTGGTGAGATTTTACCGGGTTGGAAAGCCGTTCTCAGTTACGCGTACACTTTTGCCAATGTAACTCGTGACAACAAGTATCCTATCAATAGTGTTCTTGCTGGCGTTGCCAAACATACTGGAAACGTCTGGACAACATACGAATTTGCAGACAGAATAGTTTTGCATGGTCTAGGCTTGGGACTGGGTATTAGAGCCGCCACCCGACGGGAGGCAACACTTCCCAATTCGTTCTACCTTCCCGGCTATTTCCGGCTTGATTCTGCCTTATGGTATAAGTTTTCCTTACACGGACGACCAGTCAGGGCTCAGCTTAATATGACAAACCTGACCAATGCCCGAATTTATGACACGAATGGAACATTCTCCATGCGCGCGGAAGCTCCCCGTTCGGCTTTGGGTTCACTTCAGGTGACATTCTGATGACGAAACCCAACAGCTCTCTTGAGAGCGGCTCGTGCGTTGTTTTTGCTCAGATCAAACCCTCTTATAAAGAAACAATCATGCCAAATTTACTGCCAGACGCTTCTTCTTTACCCGGTCTTAAACGACGTGCCCTTGCCACTCTTATCATGGCCTCCATAGTCTCAGAAAGTGCCAAGGCAGCAACGGGCGGTTCTGAAAAAGAGCATCTGGAGCATATGCAAGGTATGAAATTCTCCGGCCCCCCGATCAAAATTGCCATGCTTGTTTACCCGAACATGGTTCTTCAGGATCTTGTTGGTCCGCAGACCATTTTTAAAATTCTAGGTGCCGAAATTCATCTGGTTGGCATGACTATGACGCCGGTCTCCACCGATGTCGGTATTCCTGTCCCTCCAACAGACACACCAGCGACGTGCCCACAGGAACTGGATGTATTGTTTGTACCGGGCGGGCTAATGGGAACAATTGCCTGCATGAACGATCCCGACGTCCTTGCTTTCTTGATAAGTCGTGCACCACACTCTCGCTTCATTACAAGCGTTTGCACAGGTAGCCTTATTCTTGCCGCAGCAGGGTTATTGGAGGGATACAAAGCGACGTCCCATTGGGGTGTTGTTAATCTGCTGCCGTTAATGGGGGCTATTGAAAGCCACGAACGCGTTGTGCAGGATCGCAATAGGATTACAGGAGGCGGTGTGACTGCTGGCCTTGATTTTGGGCTTACTCTCGCAGCGCAATTACGCGGGCAGGCCGCAGCAGAACATATTCAACTCATTATCCAGTATGCACCTCAGCCCCCGTTTCATCATGGCGGCCCATCGGAAATTCCGGAAGCCCAAATGGCACTTGAACGTAGCCGTAGAGCATGGATGGACGGGAAAGCGTTGCAAGCAGCACAAACAGCCTCAAAACGATTAAAGCTATAATAAGAGGAGGTTCACGGGGGAGAGCAATGCTCTCCCCCTGACCAGTTTGCAAACCATCGCGACACAACGTGTCCGCTGGTTTGCACGGCTGGCTTCCCGTTTTTCTTTTGTTTTTGAAAAATTATTGAAAAACTTACTTTTATCACCCGACCAGTAATCTGATACGCTGCCGGATAGCCTCAAGCTCTTCTGGTAAAACTTTACCTTTGAGCTTTGCCTTTCTCACGCGCCAATCCAGACTTCTCACCTGATCTGACAAGGCCACACTGGCAGTTTTTCCAGTCAGAGCCACTTCAAAAGGATAGCCTTTAATCTTGGTCGTTGTCGGACAGCACAGCATCATTCCAGCTTTAGCGTTATAGATGACAGGACTTAGTACAACAGCAGGTCGGTGCCCAGCCTGCTTCCTGCCCGCCTGCGGATCAAACTCAAGCCAGACAATGTCCCCGCAATCAGGAACCCAGACAGTCGTTGCTTTGGCACTCACCAGCTTTCACCACCAACAGATGGACCGGAATCGATTTCATCATGGCGATTCTTATTCGTAATACCTGACACTAACTCTTCCAATTTGAGAGGAACTGCTCTGACTGGCTCGATGATAATCCTCCCATCTTCTTCTCGCACATCGACGGCCTGATCAATCTTCAGACTGACGGCTTCAAGCACACCAGCAGGAAGACGAATGGCTGCACTGTTCCCCCATTTCCTGACAACGCCCTGCATGATGATTTTCCTTACGTAAAGTTTATACGTCGTATATACATCATATTCCCACCAGAGGCCAGACAAATCCCTCTCTTGACTGCCCCACGGCTTTGCCCGCAGAGTGAACCCGCAGTCACTATGCGAAGGATGATTTCGTCTGAAATTATCGTTCTGTTTCAATGAGTTGTTTGATTGGTTGCGACGAAAGCGAGCGGGTTCGAGTCCCTCAGACTTTTGCGCTACAGCCTTGAAAAGACGCTATAAAACCGGATTATGATGGGTGAACGGGACTTTCCCGGTTGTCTTCCCAGTCTGGGAACTCACATGCTGCGTCTTATCGGCTCTCATTACCACTTCCGCCGTGCCGTCCCGGTCGTGCTACAAGCCTGTCTTGGCAAAACAGAAATCTCTCTCTCCCTGCAAACCGAAAGCAAGTTTCTGGCCCGCCAACGGGCTGCGGCTCTCTACGCCCGCACAGGTGAAGTCTTCCATAAGGCCAGAACCATGCAGGACCGGTTCTCACTGTCTGACTTAAAATGAGTTGAGTGATTTCAGTTAGTTATGATTCATGGGTTTGCGAGAACCTGATGAGATCAAGATGGCCTGGACTGAAATCACCCGCGCGCAATATCGCCGGGACGACCTTGAGTATGCAAGTGACCTGCGCGATGCGGAATGGGCGCTGATTGCGCCGCTGATGCCCGAGAGGAAACGACTGGGAAGACCACGACGCACCGATTTGCGCCGGGTCATGGAAGCGATCCTCTATATCGTCACGACCGGCTGCCAATGGCGGCAACTGCCCCGGCACTTTCCTGCCTTCACGATCTTGCAAGGCTATTTCTATCGGTGGATACGCGAGGGACGGTGGGAGGCCATGAACCATATTCTCGTGATTCTGTCGCGTGAGCAGGATGCTGCCGCCGCCTCACGAGGGATGTCGAGGCAACAATCTCCTCATCCCACGCGTGGCTGATGATCGCTCATATCCGCAGAGTTCTGCGAAAAATCAATCAAACTGCTTTCTGATTCAGGCTCTCAGACAAAGAACTGACATCCCTCCTCACCTTCCAAAGCCAGGTGACGCTGGAACCTGAAAAGAATGCTCAGGAATCCGACATTCGAGAAATATGGATAGACCGGCTTCTGGGCCATGAAGTCACCCATAAAAGCCAAGGAACAACGACCTATCTGACCGGCATCACAATCGCGAATCTCAGGCAGACAGTGGAGGCAATAAGCTACCCGGAAACAGCCTTCAAAAAGGGAACGTTTTAAAAGGGAGCCAGCAGTGTCGAATGGCTACCCAAGGTAGCATTCAACTGCTGGCAAGGGGGAGAAATCTCCCCCGTTGACCCCCTTTATTGCTTTGCCTTGATTGGCTAAACCAGTCAGCTAATATCATTGAGCGGGCACTCCTACGCTCCTGACACTGATATAATGGCTATCAGCAGAATAGCGTGTATTTGAAAGAGGCAAAGAAAATTCCTCACAAATGGCGCGCTTCATTTCGTTGGTAAGTAGTTTTCTATCCGCGTAAACAACAAAGATTTTTTCTCTTGTATTATAGATAACCCGACCTCTAGGCCATTCCTCATATTCAGACCACTGAGGAACTTTTGACAGACTTCTGTTCTGATTTTCTGATTGAATCTGCTCCCAGAACTCATAGTGCCCACCCCAAGTTATTGCATCACCATATCTCTCTCCCTGACTAACTGGAAGCCGATCCACAAGAAATCTGGAACATCCATTTTCGGAAATAACCCAAAATATGCCGATATTTTCTTCTGATGCAGCATTCATAAAAAACCATCTCCGAGCAAACCGGATACACAATTCAAACTTTTTGAGACGCCATCACCAGATCACATATATAGTCAATCCATTCCCACTTTCCGATACGTTGCAAATAAGCAGGATGATAGGTACGGTAAATTGGACAAGGCAAATAAGGCGATGTAAACACACCCATATGATCCTGACTCTCTCCATCTTTAAGGGGCGTCAAAACAAGTTCAGGCACTCCAAACCACAACAAATCATCATATCCAGAAGACGTAAAAAACATAATTGCATCAGGACGAAGAATATTTAATTCATCAATAAAAAGTTTACTCTGATACGGATCAAATTTATTCCTTAATAGTTTCGGCGCCTTTAAATAGCTTGTTCCAGAATGATTTCGATAAGCCAGTCTGCAAGCATTACCGACCATAATACCTGGCCCGCAAATGTTTCTAACTCGTCGAAAAGCACGATTGAAAGGACTAGTCCTATTTCTCGGTTGATGCGTCGCATTGTCGAATCTCTTATAGCCTTCCATCAAAGCATCAATTGAATCGGAATATTTGAGAAAATCGTCATACGAACAGATATCAGAGTAAGGCCAAGTGCCGTAAGCAGGGATATCTTTGCAATTCTCTGCACTCCAACTCCATCCTTGCGGTTCTTGCCCACAAAAGAGCACTCGGAAATTTGCCGTAGCATAGGCTGCTGTGGGATTCAGCAAATAGGGAGCAGAAGCATCAGGAAACGAGATATTATTTTTTATAAGATCAGCGCGAAAATTTACATATAATGAACGAAGTTCTGCACGCATATTAACCTCGTTAAGAATTGTGCTTATCGTCTTTTTTTTACCACCTTCTTAATTTGTAAGGCTTTTTTTCTATATCATTCTCACTAATCCAAAAATACGGCTTTCTTTTCATGCTTGACTCACCCAGAATGAATGACCGGAATTAAACGCAGAAAATTCAACCAGAAGACCGCGTGTCATTATCTTCTGTCTTTTCATGGTGTTGCAAGCCGGAGTCCTCAGGTAGGAGCGGGTTCGAGTCCCGCAGTTCGCACCACCAACCTATTGACGCAGCATGGGATGCTTATTGTCTTCGTATTAGCAAGATGCCCGCCGGTAGATGCGTCACCGTCATCCCGGCTGTCGCGGCAATGGCCGTGATGGCCGCGTCTGCCTGATCAGTACGAAATGCCCCGCTGATGGGCGGTGTTGCGCTGTCATCGGCCAGAACATAGACGCGGCCGCGTCGGTATCGTGCGACGGCCGCGACGGCCTCATGGATTGGTGCGTTGTCCAGAATGAGATCGCCGTGCGCCCAGGCGGCGATCTCTTCGGGCGCGATACCATGTTCGACCGACGCGATCGTGCCGTCGGTGTAACTGGTGCGATCTCCGGCCTTCAGCCTGACGGGGGCGGGAGCGTCGTGCGGCGCATGAACATCCACGATGCCCCGCGCGACCGTCACACGGACACTTGCCTCTTCCCGGCGGATCTCGAACGCCGTTCCCACATCCTCCGTCGTTCCATTGCGCGCCACCACCCGGAAGGGACGGCGCGGATCATGTTTCACTTCGAACAGCGCGTTGCCTTTCAGCAGCGTGATCGTCCGTTCCGTCGCGGTGTAGCGCGTGGCAATGGCGGTATCGGCGTCGAGAATGGCGCGCGACCCATCGGCAAGGGTCAGCGTCTGCACCGTGGTTCCCGACCACTGATCGGCTCTGAGCCAGGTTGAGGCGACCGGGGCATACAGCACGAGAACGGACGCAACCATCGCGGCGCTGCCGAGGAACAGGCTCCGGCGTACGCTCCGGCGCACGCGATGCCTCTGACCCAGCCGTTGCCAGGTGCCGCGCGTGGTACGGTCCTGTTCCGGTGTGAGGTGAAGCGCGCGCCACAGCGCCCGTTCCCGCTCGAAGACCGCGTTGTTATCCGGTGATGCCGCCCGCCAGCGTCGGAACGCGCTCAGTTCCTCGGCCGTCATGGCGCCGGACGCCATGCGGACAATCCAGTGGCGCGCCGTTTCCGCGATGTCGTGCGGTTGGTCTGTCACGTAGTGCCCTTCGCCGTGTTTTCGCCCATCTTCCTGAGAGCCTGACCGAACATGCGTGCTGGCGGCGTGTCCCCCGCGCGTTTCCTGTGCTTCGGTGCTCACGGCCATCAAGGCCACTCCGCTCCGATGCTCGGGAACACATGTCGGGCGCGGCCCAATACGGGCCGCTCTCGCTCGCCAGCCCACATTCTCGGTCAGGCTCTGAGACGAACGGTCATCGCACGATTTAACAGACGAACCATGATTCCGGGAAGGTCAGCCCGTTCGGGACGACGAAATGATATCCAGCGCGCGGCAGATATAGCGGCTGACAAGGGCGATGGACCGGCCCATGCGCGCGGCGATTTCCTTTTGGGGAACGCCATGGAAGCGGTTGAGTACGAAGGCGGTTTTCATCGGTTCCGGCAGGGCCGCGATGGCCTTTTCGATCTCTTCCAGCTCGTGCCGGGCGAATAGCGTGCGTTCCGGCGAGGGAGTGTCGTCCTCGATCCAGAGAAGATCGTGGATGTCGCTCTGGACTTCCTCGCGCCGCCTGGCCTGCCGGGCGTGGTCGATCGCGAGGTTGGAGGCGAGGCGATAGAGGAAGGCGCGCGGATTGACGATCTCCGCCGCATTCTCGATGCGTCGGATCTTTTCGAACAGTGACTGCACCGCATCCTCGGCCGCTTCCGGGTTGCCGACGATCCGCTGGATGACGTTGAGCAGTTTATGCCGTTCCGCGGAAATCAGGTCCGTCAAAACCGCGATGTTGTCCTGCATGACGCGCCGCCTGTCCGATGCTTCTCCCCGCCTCCTACCATTCATGAGAATGGTTCGCAAATCCATGAGTGTGACTGTTGTTCCGTTCGGAATGCGACGCCATCGGGCTCTTTCCCCGAGGGAACGGCAAAAAAAGAGCGCAGCAGGTGTAGAGAGCGGCGCCGCTCCGTCGTCATAGGTCTGTGGTTCTTAAGAATACGTTTCATTTTCAGCGGGGAAAGTTTCGGTGACAGTCCATAGGTGCCATCGCGGAGTCAGGTCATTCTCGCGGCTTTACGCCATTGCCCTGCTGATGGGGTCTTGCCTTGCGGGGCCGGGCGCTCGCGCGACCGAGGGGCAAATCATCCCCACGGTTCCCTCGGCGACGATCCGGCATTTCTCGATCCCGGCCCAGCTTCTGCGAGGCGCCTTGCAGGCGTATTTTCGGCAATCCGGCGTTCAGGTGGCCTATCCGACGTCCGATGCGGGGGCTGTTCGCAGCGTCGCCGTGACGGGCGATTTCACGCCTCAGGAGGGACTGTCCCGCCTGTTGGCCGGCACGGGCCTGACATACCGTTTCACGAGCCCGAACAGCGTGACGCTCGGTAAAGCGGCCTCTGCCATCCTGCTCGGTCCGGTGCGCGTTGGCGGCACGGCACGCTTGTCCGGCGGGGATGCGCAATCGGCTTACGGCCCTGGCGTCGGTTTTGTCGCGACCCGCAGCGCCTCCGCCACCCGGACCGATACACCGCTGATCGAGGTGCCGAAGTCGGTCTATGTCGTCACGCGCAAGCAGATGGATGATCTGCAACCGCTCACGATCGGCGCGGCGTTGCGTTATACGCCGGGTATCGTCAGCTTGAGCGCCAATGACAGTACGCCTTCCGCCAGCCTGTTCCAGCCGGTGCATCAGCGTGGCTTCGAATCCTACACATTCGTGGATGGGTTGCTGAATGGAACGTCCGTCAGCGATCCATTCTTTCTGGACCGGATCGAAGCTTTGAGCGGTCCGTCATCAGTCATGTACGGGCAGGCCAATCCCGGCGGTCTCATCAACATGACGCTCAAACGCCCGACCGAAAAGGCTCAGGGGCAGGCGAATGCAGGCTTTGGCAATTACGGGCGTTACGAAGGGCAAGTCGATTTCAGCGGCCCACTCAATAAGAGCCGGACATTGCTTTATCGCCTTGTTGGAGTGGGTATTACCCAGGGATCGCAGATAGATTACAATCACTACAAGCGGCTGGCTGCTCAGGGTGATATCGAATGGAAGATTGATAAAAAGACTGATCTCACCATCATCGGACAGTTTTCCTATGATCCGGAGTCACTCGACCCATGGATTGGCGTTCCTGCATATGGCAGCTTGATCAAAGCCAATTTTGGTCGCCTTCCGGTATCGAGATATTACGGAGATCCGTCTTTTAATTATAACTGGAATCGAGAATACATGGTTGAAGCGATTTTCCACCATGAATTTACGCGAAATCTTCAGTTTAATTCGACTGCACGTTTCGATGCGCAGAGTCACGGGGGGTGTGCTCTCTGGCTTAATAACGTCGACCAAAGCACCGAGACGATCAGTCGATCTGCATTTTGTGATAGCTCGATCAAGGGACGTTCATCTCAGATGACGGCCAATCTTGGCTATAAGCTAAAAACAGGACCGATTTCGCACGCTCTCCTCGTTGGCGTCGATTATCGCGCACAATGGTCGGACGGTTACTGGGGGTTCGACTTTGCGACAGTCCCAGATGCAAGCATTCTCCATCCGGTTTATGGGCAGTATACATTCTCGGACTACAATGATTATCGGAAAGGGAAGTCCACGTGGGCGAAGTATAACTACTGGCAGGACGGTATCTATTTTCAGGATCAGATCAAGTGGCGCCGTTTCTACGTAACGCTCGCCGGGCGTCAGGACTGGAACGGATATGGCGCTCTTTTTAACCGGCCGTTTACATGGAATGCAGGGATAAACTATGTTTCCAGCATCGGTCTTGCGCCGTATTTCAATTACGCGAAATCATTCATGCCCCAGATCGGGAATGTTTATAGAAGCGGTAATATTGTGCAGCCTGATCCGTTGAACGGACATCAGTGGGAAGGCGGACTGAAATACCAGATTCCGCATACCCAGTCCCTTCTGACCGCTGCATATTATGATCTGTCCGAAAACAATGTGCTTGTGAGCAATCCGGATTTTCCAAGATATAGCAGTGAAGTCGGTCAGGTAAAATCCAAGGGTGTCGAACTTTCGGCCCATGCCAATCTGGCGCAGGGTCTGGACCTGATTTTGAACTACACGTGGAACCGGGTTTATAATTCACGCACGAATCTGACCGGGCAGACGATCGGAGGCGAAACGGTTTCGCTGCTTGGCAAGCGACACGCGCAGCAGCCGACGAACATGGCCTCCGGATTTATCGACTATCGTTTCCCCAAAGAGATCGCGCCGGGTCTGTCGATCAATTTTGGCGTTCGTTATCAGGGCCAGAGCTGGGCGGATCAGGCCAATTCCTTCCGTAATCCCTCTTATGTTCTGTTCGATACGGGTTTCAGTTGGGACGCGGGGCAGGTGTTTTCTTCCATGAAAGGACTGAACATCAGACTGAGCATGAACAATGTTGCTAACAAGATCTACGTTCAGTGTAATTCTACCGACCTCTGTTATTACGGTGATAAACGTGTTGCGTATGGTACAATCGGTTATCATTTTTGAGGAATGCAGGCCCATCGGAGCGATACTCTTGACACTCTGACCGTCAATGACGGCCCGCTGTCGGGCTGGCCTCACGGCCCGCCTGCTCCCGGCACAGGACGTAGAGCGCATGGTGCATGCGATCGCGTGTGTCGTCATGTTGTCAGCGGCAGAAATAATCATTCACCGGGCTACGCGGCGGCAGGTTTTTCGGGCGCGCTGGCTGAGAATCACAAAACGATTCCAACGATTCAAGATGATCCTGGACGGACACTTAGATGACACGTCTTATGAACGGAACGGAACGGAACGGAACGGATCGGGCGATCCGTGTTTGGAGGAAGCTGGAAAGCAGCGTCACGGACAAAACAAAGGCAGCCTTCGGCACCGCTCCCCATGATATCGGCAGCAGGTAAAACTGTGCCCACGTCACGGTGGCATAATGCAGGAGATAGACCCCATACGCATCCCCCATAAGGTGTTCTACCCATATCGGTACTATTGTGACGTAACGCACGAACATGCCTGTCAGGGCTATGCAGAACGACATGCAGCAAAAAACAAGGAAAATGGCCTGAATGTCTGGCAAGTTTCTTGATTCTTCGATGAGGAAACCGAAAGACAATGCACCGAAGCACAAAGGAAGCAACCAGTGCCGGGCCAGCGCTCCGTCCCGCTGAAATAGAGGATGATGAATGCCTGCCGCTCCTGCCGCACAGCCCAGGCAGAAGAAAAGGGCGTATAGCCCGATCCGGCTTCCTTGAACGAAGAAGGGACCAAGATTGAGCCAACGCTCAGGACCAAAGATATGGACGAAAGGCAGATAAGCGGCGAAGGCCGCGATCATGATGAGGCAGGCGGCGGAACGCGCATGACGGTTCATGAAATCAGGAACGACCGCCAGTCGCTGGGGAAGCGTGGGAAGAAGCAACAGCGTCAGGACGCAGAGTATATCAAGGAGAAGGAGATACCACAGAAACCAGGCCGGTCCGCCAGGCCAGTGGAAGCGTCCGAAATACCCAAGCCAGAAGCTTGGAAACGGGATGTGCCTCCCGGTCTCAAGAATGGACGGGTAATAGGCCACCGGCATGATAATGGTTACACAGGCGGTAAAAGGAAGGCCGAGGCGTAGGAGCCTGTCCTTCAGGTAGCGGGAAGCCCCCTTTCGTTGCAGGCTGGGCAATACAAATAGCCCCGAAACGAAGAACATGAGCATCATGAAGTAGGTATCGTTCCAGCGGACCAGAAGATCGAACCCACCCCATCGCTCTCTGTCGATGACGGGCGCCGTCGAAAGAAGATAATGCCGGGGATCGAAATGTCCGAAGACGCAATAAGCCAGAACGGAGTGATGCATTACGACAGATAACGTCAGGAACAGTCGCAGCAGCCCGATAGCCTGATTATTCCTGGTCTTCATGGCGGTGGGCTGGCTCGTCGTCCAGGCATTGTGCGCTCATCCAGATTGAACGGGCTCCTGACGGGACGGGCGTGACGGGTTGCCTGTCGCGAAGCCCAGGGAACCCGTAGAGGCCGGCGCCGCTGGAGCGCATTTTCGTTCCAGTGTTCAGAGCCTGACCGAATTTGTGGGCTGGCGAGCGAGAGCGGCCCGTTCCGGGCCGCGCCCGAAATGTGTTCCCGAGCATCGGAGCGGAGTGGCCTTGATGGCCATGATCACCGAAGCGCAGGAAACGCGCGGGGGACACGCCGCCAGCGCGCATTCTCGGTCAGGCTCTCAAGGGAGATGGATACGGGCGAGGAGCCAGGGGCGTTCCTGCCGGTCCTGGCCGTTGTGGAAGACCGGCAGGCGGGACCATTGGCCGATTGTCAGCCACAGCGTGTCGCCGTGCAGTGCCAGGCCGTCCGGGGCGATCAGGCGCGGGTCGTGTGCGACCATCGACAAGGTGCCGTCGGTCGCGCGGTGCAGGATGGCGTGGCGCTCCAGCTCCGTCAGGTAGAGGCTGCCGTCCGGGGCGGTGGCCATGCCGTCTACCACCCCGGTCTCGCCTTCGTCATGCACCCCGGCCGCCAGGGCCGCCGGGGTGGCGTGGGGGTCGCCGAGAAG
>NZ_JBDNXE010000065.1:13214-22709 GCF_047721585.1 Gluconacetobacter sp. | reverse complement strand
AACACCCGGCGGCTCTCTTGCCGCCGCGGGGTTGCCCTACCCCCCCCCGGGTGTTTGCCCCCCCCGCCCGGCGGGGGGGGGGCCCGCGGACGGTCCGCCAGGCGCTGCCCGCAGGGCGATCAGGCGGCTGAGGCGCCTTTTTCTTTCAGGGCGCGCAGCACGTCCGCCGGGCGGATCGGCAGGTGGCGCATGCGCACGCCGACCGCGTTGAAGATCGCGTTGCCGATGGCCGGGGCGATCGGCGTGGTGCCGGGTTCGCCAAGGCCGGTCGGCTTTTCGGTGTTGGTGACGAATTCGATATCCATCTCCGGCACGTCGGCGATGCGCAGCGGGGTGTAGGTGTTGAGGTTGCGGTCGCGCGGCAGGCCGCCCACGATCTCCGACCCCTCGAACAGCGCCATGCTGAGGCCCCACAGGGCCGCGCCTTCGGTCTGGGCGCGGGCGCCGTCGGGGTCGACGATGGTGCCGGCATCGACCACCAGGGTGAGTTTCTGGCAGCGGACGATGCCGGTGGCGCGATCGACATGCACCAGGGCGGCGCAGGCGATCCAGGTCGGCATGCCGCGTTCCTGTCCGAAGGTGCTGGCAATGCCCAGCGCGGTGTCCTTGGGCAGGGGACGGCCCCAGCCGGCCTTTTCGGCCACCCGGCGGATCACGGCTGCCTGACGGAGCGCGCCGCCGGTGGAATCCGGTGCCTCGCCCTTGTTGCGACCGGCGCCGGTGAGGTGCTCCAGCCGGAACTGGACCGGGTCGCGGCCCTGGAGATGGGCGATTTCATCCCACGAGGATTCCAGGCCCCAACTGACCCAGCCGGGGCTGACCGAACGCAGCCAGCCCGGCCGGAAGGTGCGGTTGGCGAGGTCGTTGGACAGCGCGCGCACGCGCAGCGGCCCGACCTCGTACCAATGGTCGCCGCCGGCGATGGCGAACGGGTCGTACGGTTTGCCGTCCACGCCCTTGGGCATGAAGGCCGGGGCCATCACCTGCGTCGGCCAGCCCGCCGAGGCATGGTATTCCATGGCCGTTATGGCCTTGCTGCCGTCGAACGCCACGCGGATGCGCTGGATGGAGGGCGAGCGGAACGAGTCGAACTGCATGTCGTCCGAGCGGGTCAGGATCAGCTTGACCGGCTTGCCCAGCGCCTTCGATGCCAGGGCGGCCGGGATCATGTAATCGCCGTTCAGCCGGCGGCCGAAGCCGCCGCCCAGCAGGTAACTGCGCAGGACGATGCTCTTCTCCGGCCGGCCCAGCGCCTTGGCCAGCGTGGGCAGGATCAGCGACTGCCACTGGTTGCCGGCGTGGATCTCGAAGATGCCGTCCTTCTCGAACGCCAGCGCGTTGGTCGGTTCGAGCTGGTAGTGCATGACCGAGGCGCAGGTATAATCCTGCGAAAAAACCGAGGCGGCGGCGGCGAAGGTGCTGTCCACGCCTTTGTCGTCGAACACCATCACGCCGCCTTCCTTGCGGTCGATCTGGGTTCTGCCGTGGTCGATCACGTCCTTTTCGGACACGTTGATCGTCTCGCCGGGTGTCCAGTCCACTTTCAGCAGGTCGGCGGCGCGGATGGCGGCGCTGTAGGTGCTGGCGATGGCGACGACCCAGCCCTGTACGACCTCGGACGGGTCCTCGATCACCAGATAGCGCTGGTAGCCTTTGACCGCGCGGGCGGCGCTGTCATCGACCGAGCGGACGCGCGAGCCGTAGCGGGTGGGCGGCATTTTGGGGCGGGCATAGACCATGCCCTCGACCTTGGCGTCGATGCCGTAGAGGGCGGTGCCGTTGGTCTTGGCCGGAATGTCGAGGGCCTTGAGGTCCTTGTTGCCGATCAGGTGGCGGTCGGCGGCCGGCTTGAGCGGCAGTTTGGCCAGTTCGTCGGGCGTGAAGCTGCGCGTGGGGTGGGCGCGGGCGACGATATCGCCGTAGCCGATGCTCCTGCCGCCGCCGATGACCATGCCGTTGCGGGTGGTGCATTGGGCGGCGGGGATGCCCAGCAGGCTGGCGCCGGCCTCGGTCAGGGCGATGCGCGCGGCGGCGCCGGCCTGACGGAAGATGTCCCACGTCATCCACACCGACCAGCTTCCGCCGGTGACCATCAGGCCCCATTTGGGGTCGCTGTCCACGTAGTTGATCGTGACGCGGCTCCAGTCCGCGTTCATCTCGTCGGCGATGATGCGGGCCAGGGCGGTGCCCACATGCTGGCCCATCTCGGCGCGGATGATGTTGACGGTGATGGCGCCGTCGGGCGCGATGGCGCACCAGATCGTGGGTTCGAACGCGCCGTCGCCGGGCAGGCCGGTGGCGGGGAACTGCTGGGCGGCGCGCGGGGCGGCGGGGAAGCCGAACATGACGCCGGCCCCCACGGCCGCCATCAGGAAGCCGCGTCGGGACAGGCCGGACCCGTCCGCGTGGCCGGCGCGCTGGCCGAGGGCGATGCGACCGAACTTACCCATTGGACGGTTCTCCCCCGGTGGCGGCCGCGGCCTTCTTGATGGCGTCGCGGATGCGGATATAGGTCATGCAGCGGCACAGAGAGCCGCCCATCACGGCGTCGATATCCTCGTCGGTCGGTTGCGGAAAATCCTTCAGCAGGCTGGCGGCCTGCATGATCTGGCCGGACTGGCAGTAGCCGCATTGCGGAACTTGCAGATCCTTCCAGGCCTCCTGCACCGGGTGGGTGCCCGCCGGGTCCAGCCCCTCGATGGTCGTGATGTCCGCGCCTTCGACCGCCGAGACCGGGGTGATGCAGGAGCGGGTGGCGCGGCCGCCCACATGCACGGTGCAGGCGCCGCACATGCCGATGCCGCAGCCGAACTTGGTGCCGGTGAGGCCGATTTCGTCACGGATCACCCACAGCAGGGGGGTGTCCTCGGGAACGTCGACCGAGATGTCGTGGCCATTGAGCCGAAAGCTGGTCATGTCGGGACTCCGTCTCTCAATGGGACGCGGCGACCGGTGGGGCCGGAAGCGTCGCGCGGACGGCGGCGGCTTTCTTCTCCAGGTCGGTCCAGGGCGGCAGGGTGGTGCGGGTGCGGCGCAGATAGGCGGCCAGGCGGGCCAGGTCGGCGTCGGTCAGCGCGTGATAGAAGCTGGGCATGGTGATGCCGCTCTGCCCTTCCTCGGTGCCGATGCCGCGCAGGATCACCTGATAGAGGTTGGTCGGCTCGTCCAGCCACAGCGCGTTGTTCAGCGCCAGTTCGGGACGGCCCAGCACCGGATGCGTGCCGGTATTGGCATGGCAGGCCGCGCAGGCGCCCTGGTAGAGCCGGGCATCGGCGTCGGCCGTCTGCGGCGTGGTCAGGTCGCGCGTCGAGCTGGCCATGGCCGTGGCCAGATGCTGGGCGTCGCCGGGCTGGCGGGCGTCGGCATGGTCGATATTGGCCAGGTAGTGGGCGATGGCGCGGATGTCGGATTCCGGCATCTCGCTCAGGCCGCCATGGACCACTGGCGACATCGGACCGGCGGCGCTGCCGTGCAGCGGGGCCACGCCATAGCGCAGATACTGGAAGAATTCGTTTTCCGTCCAGGTGACCGGGGTGGGGTTGGTGGCGTTGAGCGGCGGGGCGATCCAGTTATCGACCGGGGCGCCGTCATAGGGGGCGCTGGCCTTTTCGGCCCCCATCGCGTTGCGCGGGGTGTGGCAGGCGCTGCAATGGCTCAGGCCCTCGGCGAGGTAGGCGCCGCGATTCCACTGGGCGTCATGCGCCGGGTCGTTCTTGTACGCGCCCGGATGCAGGAACAGCAGCTTCCAGCCGGCCTGGAGGATGCGCATGCTGAACGGGAAGGGCAGCGTGTTCTCGCGTTTGACCGACGAAACCGGCTTCTGCGTCATCAGGAACGCATAGACGTCGGCGATGTCGCCGTCGGTCATGTGCGTGAAATGGTCGAACGGGAAGGCGGGGAACAGGTTGGCGCCGTCACGCGACACGCCGTAGCGCATGGCGCGGGTGAAGGCGGCCAGCGACCATGTGCCGATGCCGGTTTTGGCGTCGGGCGTGATGTTGCTGGAATAGATGGTGCCGAAGGGCGTGGCCATGGCGTAGTCGCCGGCCAGAGGGATGCCCGGCTGCCCGTCGCGGCGGGTGTGGCATTCCGCGCAATAGCCGCCGGCGGCGAGGACACGCCCGCGCTCGACACTTTCGGCGGAAAAGCTGGTGGCGGCGGGGGGCGCGATCGGCGCGATGGCGGGATGCAGCGCATAGGCCAGGAAGCCCGCGCCGGCGACGGCGCCGAGACCGACCGCGCCGGCTGCGAGGCGCAGGATGGCGGTGCGGCTGATCATGAATCTCTGGTGGACGGAAACCGCATGTCGTCACCCCTCTGTCATGCGCGGTGGCAGGTTGCCGTGCGTGCGAACTTTGGTGGGGTGGAAAATGGCGTTCCGTCCCTGTCCGTCTTGTGCCGGGCGGCCCCTCTTATGGAGCCGCCCGGCAGCCTGCAACCTTGAAGCAAGCTTTGTGACAAAATTTTAATCAATAAACCGTGAATTTTAAAAATCACAATTTGTTGAAATTTTTGTCACGGACAGAAAGATGTCGTCGTCAGTGCCCTTCCGGCAAGGCATAGGCGACGACGTAGTCGCCCAGTTTGGTCCCGAACGAGCCGTGGCCGCCATCGGCGGTGACGATGAACTGACGCCCGTTGACCGCATAGGTCATGGGGGTGGACTGGCCGCCCGCGGGCAGGCGGTCCTGCCAGAGCTGGCGGCCGGTGGTGACGTCATAGGCGCGGATGTAATAATCGGCCGTCGAGGTGAGGAAGGCAACGCCGCCGGCCGTGGTCAGCGGGCCGCCCAGGCTGGGGATGCCGACCTTGAAGGGCAGGGGGATGGGGGCGCTGTCGCGGGTCGTGCCGTTGCGGTGCATCCAGACGATCTTGTTCGTCCGCAGGTCGATGCCCGCCATGTAGCCCCAGCCCGGCTGCTTGCACGGCAGGCCCAGCGGCGACAGGAACGGGTTGAGCGTGACGCCGTAGGGCACGCCGAACTGCGGCTGGATGCCGGTTTCCGACCCGGAGGGCTTGGAATGGTCCGGCGTGGCCGGGTTGCCGGGGCCGCGCGGGATCAGGCGCGAGACGAAGGGGATGGCGATGGGGTTGGCGATGGCGATCTGCCGTTGCGGATCGACCGCCAGGCCGCCCCACTCGAACATGCCCAGATTGCCGGGGAACACCAGCGTGCCTTGCAGCGACGGCGGGGTGAACGGCCCCTCATAGCGCAACTGGTGGAACATGATGCGGCACATGAGCTGGTCGAACATGGTGCCGCCCCACATGTCGGCATCCGTCAGGTTGTTCTTCGGGCGGAAGGTCAGCTCGGAGAACGGCTGGGTGGGGGAGAGGTGGTCGCCCGGCGCCGGGCCCTGCGGCACCCTGGTTTCGGGCGCGGGGACGACCAGCGCGCCGGTGCGGCGGTCGAGCACGAAGATGTTGCCGGTCTTGGCCGGGGCGTAGAGCGTCGGCACGATCTCGCCCGACGCGGTGCGGATATCGACGAGGCTGGGCTGGGCGGGGATGTCCATGTCCCACAGATCGTGATGCACGGTCTGGTAGGACCACGCCAGCTTGCCGGTGTCGGCGTTCAGCGCCACGATCGCGCTGGCATAACGCTCGGCATCCGGGGTGCGGTTGCCGCCCCAGATGTCGGGGGTCTGCACGCCCATGGGGATGTAGATCAGGTTCAGTTTCGGGTCGTAGGACGACACGATCCAGGAATTGGGCGAGTTGGGAACGAAATGGTGCGTCTCGGACGGCATTTCGTTCGGGTCGGGGTTGCTGGGGTCGAAGGCCCAGATCAACTGGCCGGTATAGACGTCGAAGCCGCGCGTGACGCCCGAGGGCTCGTGCGTCGAGTAATTGTCCATCACCGCGCCCGAGACGATGACGGCCTTGTCGGTCACGACCGGGGGGGACGTGGCCTCGTAGAAGCCCGGCGTCTTGACCGTCATGTGCTCCTGGAGGTCGATGACGCCGTTATCGCCGAAATGGGAGCAGCGTTCGCCGGTCTCGGCGTCCAGCGCGTAGAGGTGGCCGTCATTGGTCGGCAGGAAGATGCGGCGGGGGCAGTCGATCGGGGCCTGCGCGCCGTCGATCGTCTCGGCGCCCGGCTGGGTCTCGTGGTACGACACGCCGCGGCAGGTCATGTGCTGGAAGGTGGCGTTGTATTTGATCTGCGGATCGAACGTCCATTTCTGCTTGCCGGTCGCGGCGTCGAGCGCGAACAGGATCTGGTGCGGCGAGCAGAGATAGACGGTGTCGCGGATCTTGATCGGCGTGACTTCGTCGGTGAATTCGCCGGGGTCGTCGGGACGCTTCATGTCGCCGGTGCGGAAGGTCCAGGCCACTTTCAGGTCGCGCACGTTGGCCGTGGTGATCTGCTTCAGCGGGCTGAAGCGGTCGCCGAACTGGGTGCGGCCGTAAGCCTGCCAGTCTTCGTCGGGCATGGCGGTGGCGTCGCCCGGTGTCGGCGCGTTGCCGGCGATCTGGGGCAGGGAGCCGGCGCGGTCCTGCGGGTCGTTCATGAGAGCGGCGGCGATGACGGCGACGGCCGCCACCACCGAGGCGCGCAGCGGCAGGATGGTCGCGACGCTGACGGGGCCGAGATGGCGCGTGACCGGCGGCAGCAGCAGCCAGATGCCCAGCGGCACCAGCACGTCGCCGCGCGGCGCCAGGGCCCAGAAATCGAAACCGACCTCCTTGACCGCCCAGACCATGGTCCCGATCAGCAGGGCGGCGTAGACCCACAGCGCCTCGCGCTTTCTGCGGAACAGCAGCCCCGCGGTGACCAGCATCGCCACGCCGGCGATGAGGTAATAGGGCGACCCGCCGAGCGCGGTGAGCCAGACGCCCCCTGCCAGCAGATAGAGGCCGATCAGGGCGAAAACCCCGGCGGTGATGGTAAGCACGGGAGGTGTCCCGTTTCGATTTATCATGAAGTGCCCAATGATTGTTGGAAGACGGATCGAGGATGCACCACGGATTTATGCGTCGTGAACATGGCGGTCATGCGATTCGTAACAACGTTTCAGTGCGATGTGAAACATTATCAACTTTCCGTGGTCATGGCCTGCCATGTCCGGGATGTCAGAGTCCGGGGGCGGACTCCGGCGGGCTGACGAGTGCGCGAAGACAGGCGCGGGTGCCGCCGGTGCGCAGGAACGTGCGGGTCTGGGTGAACAGGTCCACGAAGGCCGGGTGGTCGCGAAGGCCCCAGCCGTCGAACACCGACATGTCCAGCGCCTTTGCCGGGTCCTCGTCGGCGGCCAGGGCGAGGTCTTCGGGGCTGAGATGGGGTTCTTGGAGTTCGCAGGTGGCGCCCGTATCGTCGTGGCCGCGCAGATATTCGGCGAAGCAGGACAGCAGGAAGGCGATGCGTGCGGCGTCCGCCCCGCGTGCCAGCGTGCCTTCGGCGGTGGGGCGGACGAAGACCGGCAGTTTCGACGCGCTGTCGGAGGCGATGCGGGGAAGCTGGTCGCTGATGGCCACGTTGCTGAAACGGCGCAGGAGCTGGGCCGCGTAGGCGCGCAGTTCCATGCCCGGCGGGGCCTGGAGCAGCGGTTCGGCATCCTGGGCCAGGTAATGTTCCAGCAGCGCCACCATCTCGGGATTGTGCATGATGTCGCTGACGACGCGGTAGCCCATCAGCATGCCGGGCAGGCCGAGCATGGAGTGCGAGGCGTTGAGCATGCGCAGCTTGACCTGCTCGTAGGGCGTGACATCGCCGGTGAACAGGACGCCGACCTCTTCCAGTGGCGGGCGGCCGGCGCAGAATTTATCCTCGATCACCCACTGGATGAAATCCTCGCAGAAGACGGGCACGCGGTCGTCCACGCCGCTGCCGGCGTCGAGGCGCGTGATGTCCAGCGGGCCGACGCCCGGCGTGATGCGGTCGACCATGGTGCTGGGGAAGGTGACGTGGGCTTCGATCCAGTCGGCCAGCTCGGCGTCGCGGGCGCGGGCCCATGTGAGGAAGGCGGTGCGGGCGACGTGGCCGTTATGGGGCAGGTTGTCGCAGGACAGGACCGTGAACGGGCCGGCGCCGGCATCGCGGCGCAGGCGCAGGGCCTCGGTCACCAGGCCGAAGACGGTGTGCGGCACCGGGCGGGCGAGGTCTTCGGCGATCGTGGGGTGGTCGAGCTGGAAACGGCCGTCGGCGTCAATGTAATAGCCGCCTTCGGTGACGGTGAGGCTGACGATGCGGATCGCCGGGTCGGCCAGGCGGTGGATGGCGGCCGCGCGGTCGTCGGGCGCGTGCAGGTACTCCACGATCGCGCCGACGACGCGCACGCTGTCCGGTGCGTCGGCCGGGCATTCGGTCAGGGTGTAGAGCCCGTGCTGGGCCAGTAGCGATTCGGCCTTGGCGCGTTCGGGCGGGTCGTCCATCACGCCGATGCCCAGGATGCCCCATTGCGCGTTGCCCGGCCGCGCCAGCACGCGGTCGATATAGACCGCCTGGTGCGCGCGGTGGAAATTGCCCACGCTGAGATGGGCGATGCCGGGGCGCACGGCGGCCCGGTCGTATGACGGGACCAGCACGGCGGGCGGGACCGCGCCGAAGGGGGGAAGGATGGTCATCGGATGTTCCCTGGTTGATGGCCGGTTGGCCGGTCGGCCGCCTTGTGCCCGGCGGCTTCGAGGGAATTCCGTCATCGCGGCTGCAAAGGGGGAACGCAAGGCTTGATTGCGGGGTGGGGTTTGTTTATAGGCAGCGACCTGTTCGCGCGTCCGGGCCTGAAATGGGCATGCCCGGCCGTGACTGCTGTCTGACCGTTTGCGGTCGCAGCCCGCAGAATTGAAGGAGATGAAAATGCCCAAGATGAAGACCAAGTCGTCGGTCAAGAAGCGGTTCAAGATCACCGCGACCGGCAAGGTGCTGGCTGGGCCGGGCAACAAGCGCCACGGCCTGATCAACCGCTCGCAGAAGATGAAGCGCACCAACCGCGGCTCGCAGACCCTGACCGAAATGGACGGAAAGACTGTGAAGCAGTGGGCGCCCTACGGGCTGGCATAAGGAGCACCTGAAACATGGCACGTGTTAAGCGGGGCGTCACGACGCACGCCCGTCACAAGAAGGTCCTTGAGCAGTCCAAGGGCTTCCGCGGCCGGTCTTCGACCAACTACCGCATTGCCCTGGAGCGCCTGGAAAAGTCGCTTCAGTATGCCTACCGCGACCGCCGGAACAAGAAGCGCGATTTCCGCGCCCTGTGGATCCAGCGCATCAATGCCGCGGTGCGCGAGCATGGCCTGACCTACAGCAAGTTCATCTTCGCGCTGGACAAGGCCGGGATCGAGATCGACCGCAAGGTGCTGGCCGCCATCGCGTATGACGATGCCGCCTCCTTTGCCGAGATCGTGAAGAAGGCGCAGGCCGCTCTGGCGGCTTGATTGCTCCTTTACGGTGGTGATCTGGAACGGGGCCCCCCCCCCACACGGCGGGGCGGGGGGGTGTGTTGGGGTTTTTCGGCCGGGGGCGGCGGGGTGCGCCCCCGCGGGGGCGGGTTT
>NZ_JBDNXE010000065.1:0-13204 GCF_047721585.1 Gluconacetobacter sp. | reverse complement strand
CCCGCCTTGTGGCCACTCTGGCAACGCGGCGCCGGGCGGGGGGGGGGTGTTGTTGGATCTTGTGCGGGTGTTTGGGCCCGCGGCCCCCCCCCCCCGGGGGCGGCCCGTTCTGCTTTTGGGGGTTTATTCCCGCCGTCGGAGGCTGTATCCGCGCAGGTCTGCGGTTTAATACCCCATCTTAATCTGTTCTATCGCGTGTCTGTTTCCAGCGAGGTGCCATGAGCGACGATCTCGAAACCCTGCGGCAGGAGACGCTGGCCGCGCTCGCCGCCGCCGGCGACCGGCGGGAATGGGATGCCGTGCGTGTGGGCACGCTGGGCAAGTCTGGCCGGCTGACCGGGCTGCTGAAGGAACTGGGCCGGATGTCGCCCGAGGAGCGCAAGCTGCGCGGCGGGGCGCTGAACCGTCTGCGCGACGACCTGTCGCGCGCCGTCGAGGCGCGGGGCGCCGAGATCGAGGCCGCGGCCCTGAATGCGCGCCTGGCCTCGGAACGGGTGGACGTGACGCTGCCCGCGCGGCCCGAATCGCAGGGGGCGATCCATCCGATCAGCCGCACCATGGAAGAGATGACCGCCATTTTCGGCGCCATGGGCTTCAAGGTGGCCGAGGGGCCGGATATCGAGACCGACTGGCATAATTTCTCGGCGCTCAATACGCCCGACCATCATCCGGCGCGCACCGACCAGGATACGTTCTATCTGCCGGCCGAGCAGGGCAGCCTGCGCGAGCGGGTGCTGCGCACCCAGACCTCTGGCGTGCAGATCCGCACCATGCTGGGCGAGGAGCCGCCGATCCGCATCATCGCGCCGGGGCGGACCTATCGTGCGGATCATGATGCCACCCACTCGCCGATGTTCCATCAATGCGAGGGGCTGGTGATCGACCGGGGGATCACGCTGGCGCATCTGAAGGGCTGCCTGATCGATTTCCTGCGCGCCTATTTCGGCCAGCCGAATCTGCCGGTGCGGTTCCGGGCCTCGTATTTCCCGTTCACCGAGCCGTCGATGGAGGTGGATATCGGCTGGTCGCGCAAGACCGGCGAGATCGGCGGCGGCGGCGACTGGCTGGAGGTTCTGGGCTCGGGCATGGTGCATCCGCGCGTGCTGGCCAATTGCGGGCTGGACCCGCGCGAATGGCAGGGCTTCGCCTTCGGAATGGGGATCGAGCGCCTGACCATGCTGCGCCACGGGATTCCGGACCTGCGTTCGTTCTATGAGAGCGACGTGCGCTGGTTGCGCCATTACGGCACCAGCCCGCTGTCGCCGGCCCTGCTGCATGAAGGTCTGTGATCGATGAAGTTCACCCTGTCCTGGCTGCGCGACCATCTGGATACCCATGCCACGGTCGATGAGATCTGCGCCAAGCTGAACACGATCGGGCTGGAGGTGGAGGGCGTCGACGACCCCGGCGCCCGGCTGGCCGGCTTCCGCACCGCCCGCATCGTCGAGGCGGTGCAGCACCCCAATGCCGACCGGCTGCGCGTGTGCCGCGTCGATGCCGGGCCGGGCTTCGAGGAGGTGCAGGTGGTCTGCGGCGCGCCGAATGCGCGCACCGGGCTGTCGGTGATCTTCGCGCCGCCGGGGACGTGGATTCCGGGCTCGGACATCACCATCAAGGCCGGGTCGATCCGGGGTGAGGCGAGCGGCGGCATGCTGTGCTCGCTGCGCGAACTGGGGCTGGGCGAGGAGCATGACGGCATTGCCGAACTGCCCGAGGGCACGGAGACCGGGCTGTCCTATGCCGCGTTCGCCGGGCTGAACGATCCGGTGATCGAGATCGCGGTGACGCCGAACCGGGGCGATGCGCTGGCTGTGCGCGGCATTGCCCGCGATCTGGCGGCGGCGGGGCTGGGGCATCTGCGCCCCTGGCTGGCCGAGACCGTGGAAGGCACGTTCGACTCGCCCGTGATGTGGGCCAATGACTTCCCCGAAGCCTGCCCGTGGGTGCTGGGGCGGACCGTGCGCGGCGTGCGCAATGGCCCCAGCCCGGACTGGTTGCAGAAGCGGCTGCGGGCGATCGGACTGCGGCCGATTTCGGCACTGGTGGATATCACCAATTTCTTCGCCTTCGATCTGGGCCGGCCGCTGCATGTGTTCGATGCCGACCGCCTGACCGGCGGGCGGCTGACGATCTGCCGGGGCGCGGGCGAGAGCTTCCGCGCGCTGGACGGGCGCGACGTGGTGGTGTCGCCCGAGGATTGCGTGATCGCCGATGCGGCCGGGGTGCAGTCGCTGGCCGGGATCATGGGCGGCGAGGCGACCGGGGCCACTGACGAGACCACGAGCGTGTTCGTGGAATGCGCGCTGTTCGACCCGGTGCGGATCGCGCTGAGCGGGCGGCGGCTGGGGCTGCATTCCGATGCGCGGCACCGCTTCGAGCGCGGTGTGGACCAGGCGCTGCCGGTGGCGGCGCTGGAAGCGGCGACGCGGATGATCATCGACCTGTGCGGCGGTGAGGCCAGCGAGGTGGTTTCGGCCGGTGACGCGCCGGCGTGGCAGCGGGAGGCGCATCTGCGCTTCGCGCGGGTCGCCGGGCTGGGCGGGCTGGATGTGCCGGCGGACGAGGCCGTGGCGTCGCTGGAGGCACTGGGCTTTGAAGTGCGCGAGCGCGACGAGGCGCGGGTGGTGGTGGATGTGCCGTCGTGGCGCAACGACATCGCCATGAAGATGGTGCTGGACCAGGCGCCGGATCTTTCGGCCGAGCGGGCCTTCGCCGCCGCCGAGGGGGCCGTGGCGGTCGATTCCGAATGCGACCTGATCGAGGAGATCCTGCGTCTGCGCGGGCTGGATTCGATTGCGCCGGTGTCGCTGCCCGCGCTGTCCGCCGTGCCGCTGCCGGCGCTGACGCCGCGCCAGACGCGGGCGGCCACGGCGCGGCGCGTGCTGGCGGCGCGCGGGCTGTTGGAGACGGTGGCCTATTCCTTCGCGGCGCAGGAGGCGTGCGCGCGCTTCGGCGCGGCGCCGGAGAGTCTGCGGCTGCTGAACCCGATTGCCGCCGATCTGGACCAGATGCGGCCGACGCCGCTGGTCAATCTGCTGGCGGCCGTCGAGCGCAATACGGCACGGGGATATCCGGACCTGGGGCTGTTCGAAGTCGGGCCGGGCTTTTCGGAATCCGGGCAGAGCCAGATTGCGGCGGCGTTGCGCAGCGGGCACGCGCCGCGCTTCCCCGGTCGGGCGGCCGAGCCGGTCGATCTGTGGGATGTCAAGGCCGATGCGCTGGCGGTGCTGGCGGCGCTGGGGGCGCCCGTCGAGGGCGTCAGCGTGACGGCGGATGCGCCGGGCCATTATCATCCCGGTCGTTCGGGCGTGCTGCGGCAGGGGCCGAAGATCGTGCTGGGCGTGTTCGGCCAGTTGCATCCGGCGCTGCTGGCCGGGCGGGGGCTGGACCGACCGGTGGTGGGGTTCGAGCTGTTTCTCGACGCGATCGCCGAGCCCAAGCGGCGGCGGCGGACGGCGCCCGAACTGTCGGCGTTCCAGCCGGTGCATCGGGATTTCGCCTTTGTCGTCGGACGCGACGTGGCGGCGGAAACCGTGCTGCGTGCGGCGCGGGGGGCCGAGCGGACGCTGATCGCCGGTGTGCGGCTGTTCGACGTTTATGAAGGTGACAAGGTGCCCGAGGGCAGCAAGTCGCTGGGTGTCGAGGTGACGTTGCAGCCGGTCAAGGCCAGTCTGACCGATGCCGAGATCGAGGCCGTGTGCGGCGCCGTGGTGGCGGCGGTGCAGAAGGCGTGCGGGGCGACGCTGCGCGGGGAAGGCTGACCCGCATGGCGGAGGCCGCGCCCGGCCGGACGGTCTGGATTCTGGCTGGTGAGGCCAGCGGCGACGTGCTGGGCGCGCGGCTGATGGCGGCGTTGCGCCGGCGGGACCCGACGCTGCGGTTCGCCGGGGTCGGTGGCACGCGGATGGAGGGTGCCGGGCTGCGCAGCCTGTTTCCGCTGCGCGACCTGGCGGTGATGGGGCTGGTGGAAGTGCTGCCCCGGCTGCGGCATCTCTCGCGCCGCCTGGACCAGGCGGTGGCGGATATCGCGGCGACGCGGCCCGACCTGGTGGTGACGATCGACAGCCCCGGCTTTGCGTTGCGCCTGCTGCGGCGGATTGCGGAGCTGGGTATTCCGCGCGCGCATTATGTCGCGCCGCAGGTGTGGGCGTGGCGGGAGCATCGGGTGCGGGAGTTTCCCGGCCTGTGGGACCGGCTGCTGTGCCTGCTGCCGTTCGAGCCGGATTTTTTCGGCCGGCATGGGCTCGATGCGCGGTTTGTCGGGCATCCGGTGCTGCAATCGGGGGTCGATCGCGGGGACGGGGCGGCGTTTCGGGCGCGGCATGGAATTGCGGCCGATACGCCCGTGCTGATCCTGATGCCGGGGAGTCGCCGGTCGGAGGCGCCGCGTCTGTTGCCGGTGCTGGGGCGGACCCTGCGTATTTTGATGGCGACCTGCCCCGGTATCGTGCCGGTGGTGCCGGTTTCGCCCGTGGTGGCGGATGTGGTGCGGCGGGGGGTGGCCGACTGGCCGCTGCGGCCGATCGTGGTCACCGATCTGGCGGAAAAGCATGATGCTTTCGCGGCGGCGGGGGCGGCGTTGACCAAATCGGGGACCTCGACGCTGGAACTGGCGCTGGCCGGGGTGCCGATGGCGGTGACGTATCGCGTCAACCCGATCACGGCGGCGCTGGCGCGGCGGCTGATCCGCGTGCCTTATGTGGCGATGGTCAATCTGCTGGCCGGGCATCGGCTGGTGCCGGAACTGTTGCAGGAACGCTGCCGGCCCGGCCTGCTGGCGGACACCGTGCATCGGCTGCTGACCGACGGGCGCAGCGCCGCCCTGCAACGGGCGGGCTTTCGCGCCATCGCGGCTTCGCTGGCGGCGCCGGCGGGCGATCCGGACGATGCGGCGGCGACGGAGTTGATGGCCGTGCTGGAACGCTGATTCTTTCTTCTTTCTACGGCCATTTTTTAAATGGCCCTTGATGATCGGCGCGGTTTCGGGCGTCGAGGGAGGCATCGGACATGGGGCCGCGCGGGCCGCCCGTTGGCCGTTGCCGGCGACATGGAAGAAAATATGCCGTTCAGGGAACCGGAACAGGGCGTACCGGTCCTCTGTCTGAAGGCGAGGGCGTTCGACGGGTGCTGTGACGATCCGCCAGTCCGCGAACCACGCGCCCTTCGTGCCCCCTGGTTGCGATCGGCCTGATGGCGGCGTCATGGAGATGGCGCATCACTTCCCAGCCCAGGCGGCGTGTCCGGGCCTGGGAGATGCCGGCCTTGCTGGCGACCCTCAGTGTCGCGGATGGACCCGTCAACCACAGGATCCCTTCGAGCAGGCACCGCAGAACCGCGCGATTACGCCGAGGCTGATGTGATCCGTAATTCTGAACCCCGCAGGGAGGTCCGCGACCGTGCGTGTCATTCCGCCTCTCTCGATCAAGACGGCCAGAACGACATAACTCTTACGCTATGTGAACGGGATTGCCCCTAAAGGGCATTTCTCAATGCAAATCAACAATCGGGAGACAGAATGAGCGTTCCGGGTAGGGGCGGTCGAAGGGAAGTGCATTATTTTACCCGGATATAATTGACGTGCTCATTTTTGTCCGGGTATTAATCGGACAATCCATTGAGCGAGCACCACATGTCCGATCCTTCTCTCAAGACCTGCACGGCATTTATCGGGTACCGATTGCTGCTCACGGGCACCCTCCCTGACGTGGCCTTGGCAGTTCGGCAATCGACCGGCGTGGCGGACACGGTTCTCGTGTTCGACGACGTGACGGGTCGCATTGTCGATCTTGATCTGCGCGGCAGCGATGCCGAGATTCTTGATCGGATTTCCCAGCCCCCTGCGCCCTGTGAGGGGCGCTATCGCCCCAAAAACGATGCGGTGTCGGACCCGCGGGGATCGGACGAAGCTCAGGGCCTGAAAATTCGAGGCCGACCGAAATTGGGCGTTGTCGCCCGAGAGGTGACCTTGCTGCCCCGGCAGTGGGAATGGCTCACCAGCCAGCCCGGCGGGGCTTCTGCGACGCTCAGGCGCCTCGTGGATGAGGCGCGCAAAACGACGAGCCCACGCCAGCAGAGGCGCGCGGCCCAGGAGGCCGCGTATCATTTCATGCAGGCGATCGCGGGCGATCTGCCCGGCTACGAAGAAGCGACCCGCGCCCTCTTCGCAGACGACCGGCCAGCATTGGAACAACGGATCGCTGCGTGGCCTGAAGACATCCGCACCTATGCGCTGCGTCTCGCATTCCGTGCGGGCGAGAACCAAAACGCTTGACCCGCCATTCGACGGAACACCGATGACCGGAGCCGACACCATTTCCTACCTGGAACCGACACAGGAGGCCGGCCGCACGTTCGTACAGCGCGATCTTGCCGGCCCCGTCGTCATGCTCAACCTGCTGCGCTTCAGGGATGTGGCTGATTATTCGGGCCACCCCGGTCTGACACCTTCCCGGCCGATCAGCGGTGCCGAGGCGTTTGATCGCTATATTGAGCATACGCTGCCCTTCTTGCGAGAAACCGGCGGCGATATCCTGTTTCTTGGCCGTGGCGGCCCCTTCTTGATCGGCCCCGCCGCTGAACATTGGGATCTGGCAATGCTGATCAGGCAGGCCAATGTTGCGTCCTTTCTCTCCTTCGCCAGTCATAAGGCGTATCGCGCCGGACTTGGTCACCGCACGGCAGCAGTAGAGGATTCTCGACTTCTCCCACTGTCCGAAATGGCGCTACCCCTTGCAGGACCGAGGCGATGAACATTGCAACGGCCAATGGCATCGAACTCGCCTGGGACAGTTTCGGCCATGCCGATACGGAACCGGTCCTACTGATTTCGGGGCTTGGAACGCAGATGATCCGCTGGTCCGCGCCGCTCTGCAAGGGGCTGGCCGCGCGAGGCTATCGCGTGATCCGCTTCGACAACCGCGATGCGGGTCGCTCGACGCATTTCAGCGCTTCGGCCGCGCCGGATTTCGGCGCGCTCGCAACTGCTCTGATGGCCGGGCGCAGACCCGACGTGCCGTATACGCTTGACGACATGGCGGCGGATGCGATCGGCCTCCTTGATGCGCTCGGGATCGCCAGGGCGCATGTCGTTGGGCGCTCGATGGGGGGCATGATCGCCCAGGTCCTCGCGAGCGATCATGCCGACCGGGTTCTTTCCCTCACGTCGATCATGTCGAGTACCGGCAATCCGGCCTTGCCGCAGGCGGAACCCGATGTCATGGCGATGATGATGCGCCCCGCGCCTGATCCTGTGATCGACCGCGAAGGCTTTCTGGCGGTGCGTCTCGCGTTCGCGCGCCGGATTGCGGGCATGGGTTATCCCTTCGATGAAGAGGCCCATCGCGCCATTCTCCTTGACGAATTACGGCGTTGCTACGATCCGGGAGGCACCCTGCGGCAGATAGCTGCCATGGCGGTGGCTGGAGACCGGCGCGCGCGACTTGCAAACGTCACGGTACCGAGCCTCGTCATCCATGGCACCGATGATCCGTTGATACCGCCCCTCTGCGGTCAGGATACGGTGCGCTCCATACCGAACGCGGTTTACCTGCCAATCGACGGCATGGGCCATGATCTGCCGCGCGAATTCGAGGGACGGATCATCGACGCGATTTGCAGCGTAATGACAGGCCGGTCATGTCCTTAAGGAACCTGATAGCGTCGTAGGATATAAGGGGGCCGTCTCCCGCCCTTCAATCTCCCGCAGGGTCATGACCGGCACCGGGTTCATCACCTCGAACAGTCTGGCATCACGTCCCGCATAAAAATAACGTCGAACCGTCGAGACCGGTGGAAAGCATTTCGGCAGGTGACGCCACGCACACCCGCCTGACGCGATATGAAGCATGGCGTTGACGACTTCGCGCATGTCTGTCGTTCGAGGGCGTCCGCCACGTCTTGCCGCAGGCACGAATGGCAAGACCAAAGCCGACTCCGCATCCGTCATATCCGATGGATATCGCAGTCCTTCCCGGCTATGCCCGCGCCGGGCAATACCAGCCCATGCCACCATTCACCCCATCTCTTCGCCAGGACGGATGAGCCAAAACAGGCTGGTATTGTTCAAAAACTTTCGGATTGGTCTCTAAAGTTTAAGAAGGTGCGTTGCATTCAGGTGTGCGATCTTTTCTCGTTTCTCCGAAGTGATCGGTGCCGTTCGCAAGAACTCAAGGGCTTCAGCGGAGGATTAAAAGGGGTAATCGATGGAAAACATGACAGCATCCTCCCCAATGGCCATGATTGCACCGACCAGGGCAGCATGAGAAAAAACGCCGCTTGTTGTGATAAATATATTTCGCCCGAAATACGTTGAGGGCAGGTTTTGAAGATTCTGATTGGCAAGAGTTTTGTAACGGGAATCGAGCCGCCACAACTGGAATGGCAGATATTCGCCCATGTGTCCGAGGATGAGTTTCGCCTTGGGATGTCGATCAAATATTCCCGCGTAGATGATCCGCATGGCGTGTCCGACGGCTTCGACGCCCCATGTCCAGGTCGGGCCGACGAGATTCGGGTGCCCATCAAGAACGCGCCAGTGATCGGTTCTGGGCGCGCCTGGATGAATATAGAGCGGCACATCCAGCTCCACCAGAGCGGCCCAGAAAGAGTCAAACTGCGGTTCATCCAGGTAGTGCCCGTTCGTATGATCATTGATCAAAGCACCGCAAAATCCAAAATCAAGCACGCAGCGACGTAGCTCCTCAATGGCTGCCGCCGGATCCTGCATAGGCAGCGCACCCACGCGATGATTTCGCCGGTTGCCGGGTTCTCGACCGAAAATTTGTCCTTAGGATCATTGGAAGACCAGCGATAGGTTTTCAGCAACGTGTCCGAAGTCATTTCATAGCTCCTCCGAGGTGGAGCGATATGCACTGCACTGTGCAGTGCACTTTGAAAACAAAAAAATGCGTGCCGGACCTTCCTTTAAGTTTTTGCGCCGTATCCAGCGAAAAAAAGACGTACGGCACGATTCGCGATATCGGCACATCGCTCTGCATCCACGTTGCTGTCCGTATCGATCAGACGCATCCAAAGCAGGGGCTCGTTGAGCATGCCGATGAACTGCTGCGTTGCAATCAATGTATCCTCAATATACAGGACATTATCCTGTACCATCCGCTCCAGATACGCTTGCACCGCGAGAACAATAGGCTCTTTTCCGTATTTATAAAAACTTCTCGGCAGCTCGGGAAAACGCTCGCCTTCCACGATTGCAAGACGTAGGAACGCGATAACCGTAGGACTCGCCCAATGACTGGCGAGTGCAAGTCCAATAGCCTGCAATCCTTCTTTCGGCCCCTTTCCCGCGGCGGCTTCTTCGATCAACTCCGCGGGATCTATACGGCCCCACATATCAGTAACGACAGCCCGGAATAAATTCTCCTTGCTGCCAAATTGGTTGTACAAAGTACGACGCGCAACTTTTGCTGCCGACGCAAGGTCGTCCATGCTGGTGCCGCCGAAACCGTCACGTAGAAATGCCTCGCGCGCGGCGGCAATAACCTTCCTGTTTGTATCAGCGCTTCGTAACGTGGAAAATTGTTTCTTTTCTATCATGTTTCCATAATAGTGCATTGTATTATATCGTGCAAACGACCAAGCGCGCTACTGGAGGCGGTTCCCGCGCGGTGCTGCTGGACAGGCAGGCGTTATCGACGCGCTGGCCGAATGTTGCGACCCTGCTCCGTCATGTGCCGGTCTTTCCCTGCAACATGGCTGAGATGGTTTCAAACGGTTCGAGCGAGAAAATGATTTCGACCGGCACGTCGAAGACCTGGGCGATCTTGAGCGCGAGTTCCAGGCTGGGCCTGTAATCGCCCCGTTCCAGAAACCCGATGGTCTGTGGATTGACGTCCACGAGGTCCGCCAGCGCCTTGCGGGTGAGGCCGCGCTCTGCCCTGAAGAGTCCGATCCGGTTGAACATGGTCCTGCATACCGTTTTTTGTTGTAAAATCACAACGAAATCTTGAGATGAAGCAAGTTTTGGGGCGGGTTCGGTCGTGGCTGATGACCGGCGCGATTCGTTCCTCGTCGGGGAGCGGGCGGGTTTGGCAGCGAGGGGCCGGGGAGAGGGCATTGGCCGGTGCATGAACTGTCTCCTGTGGTTCGGAGACAGTTTACCGGAAGGGGGATGATTTATACCCCATTGTAAAAATTGATCTTTTTCTGGTCGAAAGAGGGTTCTGTCCGCGAACGGACGCCTTGTCCGGAAGCGGACAGGCGTGCGGGGACGTCAAGAGTGCGACGCGCCGGTTACTGTTTTGCGGAATCGTGGGGGGCGGGGGGCTGCGTGGTCGTGCCGTCCTGGACCGTGCTGTGCAGGGCCGTGAAGGCCGAGTGGATCGTATAGACGCCAAGTCCGATCGTCGCGGTGAGCAGGACGACGAGGAAGACGATCTTGCCGACGGGCGAGGAGGCAGGCTGGGACATCGGAGGCGCTTTCAGTGAAAAGGGGGTGGGCGCGGTGCGTCAGCCGCGCCCGTAGAGGGTGTCGGCGGCGATCAGCGGCGCGCTGGTCTCGACCAGTCCCGTGGGGCGCATGGCGCTGAAAAAGCAGCTTCGGCGGCCGGTATGACAGGCCACGCCGGTCTGGTCGACCAGCAGCAGCACCGCGTCGCGGTCGCAATCCAGGCGTGCATCGACCAGACGTTGCACCTGGCCGGAGGTCTCGCCCTTGCGCCACAGGCCGCCGCGGCTGCGCGAATAATAGCAGACGCGGCCGGTGCGCAGGGTTTCGTCCAGAGCTTCGCGATTCATCCAGGCCAGCATCAGGACTTCGCCCGTATCGTGCTGCTGGGCGATGGCGGCGATCAGGCCGCCGGCATCGAAGCGCGCCGTGTCGAGCATGGCGGCGCGGGTGGTGGCGTCGGGGGCCGTATAGGCGGGGGCGGTGTCGGTCATGGCGGCACAACACTCCATGGTGGCGCGCCTGTCCAGCAGGCGTGGCGCGACAGGGTGGGTTCGGCTCAGTCTTTGGGCGTGTCGGCTTCCGGCAGGGTCAGCCAGTCGGGAATGTGGACCTGCACCGAATGGCCGCCTTCCGTCGTCAGTTCGTCGCTGCGGTGGGCCAGCCGCACCATGGCCAGTCCGCGTCCGTCACGCGAGGAGGCCATGTGTCCGGCTTCCTTTCCGGCCTGGAGCAGCGGCGTGCCGGGCGGGGGGAGGGCCGCGCCGGTGACGGGCAGCAGCTTGCGCTTGACCAGGCCGCGATAGCGGGTGCGGGCGGTCAGCTCCTGGCCCATATAGCAGCCCTTGGTCCAGGAGATGCCGTTCAGCGCCTCGAAATTGGCTTCCAGCAGCAGGGTCTTGCCGTCCTCGCAGTCGCGCGAGCCGTCGGGAAGGCCCAGCGCCAGGCGGTGGGCGTCGTAGGCGGCGTGGTCGGCGGCGCCCTCTGCCGGGCGTGGCAGCAGCAGGCGCCAGCCGGCTTCGGCGAGGCGCGGGTCGGGGGCGCCGATGGCGGAATCGATCATCGGCGGCACCGCGCCCCAGGCGGCATGGACGGCGAAGCCGGTTTCGTCGATCGAGATGTCGGAACGCAGGCGGTAGCGCAGCAGGCGCTGGCGAAGCATGTCGGCCTGCGTGGCCTCGCAATCCAGCAGCAAACGCGCGCCGTCGGGATCGGCGAACAGGAAGAAATCGGCCACCCAGCGGCCCTGTGCCGTCAGCAGCGCCGCCCAGACCGCGTGGCCCGGTGTCGCTTCGGTGACGTCGTTGGACACCAGCCCCTGAAGGAAGCTGTGCCGGTCGAGGCCGGAGAGGGCCAGGACGGCGCGGTCGGGGAGGTGGGCGAGATGTGTCGTGTCAACCATGCCTGTGATCCTATGCCTCCTGGGCCTGTCTGGAAATGGGGGCGGAGGACGGCCCCGCTGTGCGTTTCCGGGCAGGGGTTATCGTGTTCGATCGGCGGCGCCGCCTGTGCGGACTGGTTGTGATGTGTGGTCTGTCACCGGGTTGGAGAAGGGGCGATTTCGCCGGGCGGGGCAATGGGGTAGGCTCGCTGACCATGCGTATCCTGTTCATCACCTCTACACGTCTGGGGGACGCGGTGCTGTCCACCGGGTTGCTGGATGTTCTGCTGGCCCGCTATCCGCAGGCGCGCTTCACCATTGCCTGCGGGCCGGTCGCGGCGGGGCTGTTCGAGGCGATGCCCCGGCGTGAGCGCACCATCGTGGTGACCAAGCGGAAATATGATCTGCACTGGCTGGCGCTGTGGCGCGCGTGTGTCGGGACGCGGTGGGATCTGTGCGTGGATCTGCGCGGGTCGGCGGTGACGCTGTTTCTGGCGGCGCGGCGGCGGGCGATCATGCGCGGCGGGCGGCGGCAGGGCGCGCGGATCACGCATCTGGGCCAGGTGCTGCGCCTGTCGCCGCCGCCCTTGCCGGTGATGTGGACCGGCGCGGGCGATCGGGCGCGGGCGGCGGCGATGCTGCCCGACGGGCCGGTATGGCTGGCGCTGGCGCCCACGGCGAACTGGGCGGGCAAGGTGTGGCCGGCCGACCACTTCATTGCGCTGGCCCGCGCCTTGCAGGATCGCTGGCCGGGGCTGCGGCCCGTTATCCTGTACGGGCCTGGCGAGACCGAGCGGCGGATGGCGGCCCCGGTGCTGGCGGCGCTGCCGGATGCCGTCGATGCCGGGGGCGGGTTGACGCTGGCGCAGGTGGCGGCGGTGCTGGCGCGGTGCGCGGGATTTGTCGGCAATGATTCGGGGCTGATGCATCTTTCGGCGGCGGTCGGGACGCCGACGCTGGGGCTGTTCGGGCCTAGTCGCATGTCGGAATACGGGCCGGTGGGGCGATGTGCGCGCGGTATTGCCGCGCCGGGGCCGGAAGGGAGCGCGCCGATCGCGGGGCTGGCGGTCGCGCCGGTGGTGGAGGCGGCGGTCGGGCTGATGGAGCGGGCGCCCGTGGCAGCCGATCTGACGGGTGCAGGCGGGTGAAGACCGTTCTCGTCTATCGGGACCGTCTGCTGCCGGCTTCGGAACATGCCTTCATGCGGCGGCAATATATCGGATTTCGGAATCTGACGCCGTGCTGGGTGGGGTGTCGGCGGGACGGAACGGTGGCCGACCTGCCGGGGGATGTGCGCTTTCTTGGCGGAGAGGGAGCGTTGCGACCGCTGCGGCAGGTGGCGTTCAGGCAGTTCGGCTGGGGAGGCGCGCGGGCCATCGGCAACGCCAGCGCCCCGCCACGGCCGAACTGTGCATGTA
>NZ_JBDNXE010000064.1:19872-22917 GCF_047721585.1 Gluconacetobacter sp. | reverse complement strand
CTTCAATAGCAGAGGCGGCGTCAGCCGCCCGTCCGCGTAGCGGACGCCTTAACCCCAGCGATCGTGCTTTTGCACGAATTGCGCTTACGGAACGACCGAGGTCTGTCGCTATGTCCGTTACCGGCTTGGCCGTCGGGTACACGCGCTCAAGTAAATCTTCCTCGTCGCGCCGCCAGAAGCGTGTCGGCTTCCACTCGTTGTGCGTATAGTGCGCGCTTGCGCGCCACTCGCCAAGCGTCTCGTATAATGTCTTGCTGAGATCAACGGGTTCGGGCGGCGGCCCAACCTCTATCGGACGCCTGTAATAGCGAAAGCGGACTGCACTCTGCAGCATCGACCCTCAACCCCTGGTGTTCGAACGGTGTGAATGTATCCTTTCGATACAGCATAGTACAAAATGTTCTGCAGTTCGCCCTATTTTTACCACTATGTCTGCATCCGTGGGGCTACAACTAAATGGCGAGTAACTGCCAAAAATACCCGCTTATGCCTTCGGCGCATATCGGATATGCGTGCAACGCTTATCGGCGACGCGCCATTTCTAAGCGACCCTCTGCGCTCCCAGTTACAAATGCGTTCATTATTCTTCCCACGAACAAGCAGATTCAGGAAGCGAGCCGCAATAGTCAGTTCGCGGCACATCTTCTTGCTGGGGAAGGGCTGCGTGATGTCGAACGAAGAGCGGGAGAGTAATGACCAGGATCAGGAGAAGAGGCACGATTGGCTGACCTATGAAACCGCCCGGAAGGTGTTGGCCCAGCCACGGCGAGACCTGATGCGATTTCTACCGCCATCGAGACCGGCCCCCGCAGGGGTGACGCAGCCATGAGGACTTTCGCGGGCCCATGGTTTGCAATCATCATACTTGCGTCACCTTTTTTCCCTGAGGTTGCGCGTGCCGATGACACGCCTGCCGGATGCGAGACATTGGTTCAGGCGGCAGCGACTGGTCTTGCAGCCGACCTCAAAGCGGATGACGCAACGATCCATCAACCTCAGTCGGTAACCAAGTTCACCTGTCTGGGGAATTTCTTTAACGGTATTGGGCTCGATGTCCTTACCAACGGCATCAATATAGCGAGCATCGCCCAGGCGGCTATGGGTAAGGTGTGCTCCGAACTGACGTCCGAGTGGGAGAGCCTGCAAGGCGCCGCACAGTGCGGCTTGTCAGTCACCGGACTCGACACGAATTTCAACCTTGGCCTGGGCGCGGGCAGCTTCTGCCCGACTATCAATGTCGGGGGCGGCGGTGACAATCTGCTCAGTGCCGGCATGAATGCTTCGGGGAATGTTTCGTGGGATGTCTCCGGACGAACACAGCTTCCCGACGGATATTCCCTTGCTTTGATAGGAAGTAGCACCGGTTATTCTACGGTGGAACGGTAATGGCTCGGTTTACCAATTCCTTCATGCGTCTTTTAGTCATTGTTGCTTTCTCGTTCATAGTCGGAACGATGAGCGCTCCGCGTCCGGCGTATGCGCTGTTTGATAGCGCTGCGATTGTCTCAGCGATTACGGGGTTGCAGGGAGTCATCAATGGCACGCTGACGTCGTTCCAGAATATAGTGAATCTGGCACTCGGTCAGATCAATGGGGTGCTTGGGCCAGGTTTCGCTCAGCTTAGCAACTACATGAAGGCGCAGGTCGGGGCGCAAGAACAAATTGCCGATGCAACTAACATGGTGAATGCGCGGCTGGCGCGTGACGTGCGGAATTCGGAACAACGCAATAATCACGCTGTAAACCGGCAGGACTGTCTGAACCTCGAAGGCGGACAGGCCGCCGTAGTGGCAGCGAGGAAGGGCGACGACGTAGCGGCTGCCCTTGACTCAGGCAAAAGCGGGAGAGCTGAAGCTCACAAGGGTACGCCAGCATGGGAGGGGGCCGGGCAGGCACAGCAGGCGGCCAACAATAACCATTTCAGTCTATATTGTTCAGACGCGGAAGCGGATGCCGGCGTCTGCACCCTCGCGTCCCAGGACCAAAAGGATGCGGACCAGAACGCCAGCAGCCTCCTCACCCCTCCTGTCTATGTCGACAAGCAGGCAATTACCCGAGCGAACGACTATGCCACAACGCTCATCCAACCGTCGCCTCCGGCCGCTTTGCGCGGGAGCAGCCTTACGTCTATCGAGGGACAAGGTTCGCTTCCTGGCCGCAGGTCGTACAACGCGGCTATCACGCTGGCGGAACATGTCACCGATGGCGTCCTGGGCTGGCACGCGAATACCGTGTCGCTGAGTTCCGCGCAGAAGGCGGAGGCCACACGGGAAGGTATCACGGATACCGATGCCGGCAGCGAATACGAGGCGACCGACCTCGAGATAAACCGGAAATATAGCGGTACGGATTGGCAAGCTGACCTTCAAGCAATGCCGGCGCCAAAATCCGTTCTCGTTCAGATTGCGCTGCTCGACGCTCAGCGAAACTGGATTCTCTGGCAGCAATACAAGCTGGAGCAACAGCGCGCGTTGATGGAGGCAACAAGGCTCTCCATTGAAGCCGAGCGTCGTTTACGACCGGTCACGCCGATGCCGGTTCCAACCTCAACACTGAATTAGAGGACTTCGTCATGTCGGAAACAGGTGTAGCCGCATCTGGGCCCCTCGGAATGGCGCTTGCAGCGCTCGACGCGCAGCAATCTCGCCTGCCCGAGACGGAGCGCGGGCTCGGAAAAGAAGTGGCCGATTTGCGAGAGCGGCTGAAGGACAATCCCCGCCTGGAAAACGACGCTCGCTTTACTACAGAGGTCGCGTGGCTTGTCCAGGATTGGAAGGTGCTTAGCGGCACAGGGGAGGATCCCAAGATTTCTCCGCTCCTCGCAGCCGGTCTCCGCAGCTTCGCAACGGAGCTTCCCGGTCTCGAGAACGAAGAAATGAAGGGAATGCTCCGCCAGGCGGGTGGTCTTGAGGATCGCTCGCTCGCCCGAGACATCAGGCAGCAGGCGCTTCAAGTCGCGGACATGACGCCTGAGGACCAGGCGTCGATTGCGGCAGCCAGGATCGCGGCAGTGCTTGACTACCGCCTCGGTCTCGCGAACGCTGC
>NZ_JBDNXE010000064.1:0-19772 GCF_047721585.1 Gluconacetobacter sp. | reverse complement strand
ACCTGCACCTGCACCTGCACCTGCACCTGCACCTGCACCTGCACCTGCACCTGCACCTGCAGCCGGCGCTCCTCCCGAGCCGGCAGCGGACTCCGGGCCGCGTTCCCAGCCGGATAATGGTCCGCTGAGCGGCGTGGATGAGCAAAGGCCGTCAGATAGCCCGGCCGCTGGCTTTGCCGAGAGCGATCCTTATCCTCCATCGGGAGCGAAGGTACCTGAAATTCCTCCGGGGGAAGATGAGGGGTATTGGGGGTCGGTAGAATCCGAGGCAGAGCGTGGGCGAGAGAGTCGGCCTCAGGCGCCGGGCACCAAGGCTTCCGAGCCACCACAGGATAATACTCCGGACGATGGACGGTCGGCTTCTTCAGCCGATCACAGTGAGGCTGTAGGCGAAGAGGCCGACAGGCAAAACCGCGAGCGTCAACAGCGGCGCTCCGATGAAGCTGAAAGCGAAGTGTACGATGCCTGCGCCGGTGGCAGCGGTCCGGCTCAGGAGGCTGCGACCGGTGCAAAAGCGGGTGGCGGAGACAATAGTCGCTCCAGCGAGACCAAAACCCAGACGCAGCGGGATCAGCCACACGCGGGCGGAAGGGTAGCGCGAGAGATTGGCGCAGCGAGCTTTGCGCGCAATGCGTTTGGAAATTTCATGGCTGACCGGCGGGAACAAAGTGATGCTCGTCATTTGGAAACTCGCACCCGGAAAGTCCGCGACGCCACGCGGGCGGTCGAGGAAGATCTCGGAGCTCTGAGAAAGGTGGGACAAGACTTCTTCGAGGCCTTCGACCAGGCGGCCGCGAAAGAGGGGGCGGGGCCCGAGAAGGTAATCGCGGGCATGACCGAAAACGGGCCGTATGGGGACCTAAGGAAGCAATACCATACTGCGCTCGATCAGACGCCCGGCTTCGCTGACGCCTGGGAGAAGCTCAGGAAGTCCGCGGGGCGCCTCGGGAAAGAGGCGGAACTTCTCGCATCCGACGCATCCGTACGCGGGGCATCCGGCGACGCTTCGGTGAAGGCGGCAGAGGAGGAGGCTGCGAAGGCAGGCCATAAACTCGAAAAACTGCCGGGCCATGAGGCTGGAAAGGACTTTATCAAGGAGGTCGGCGCTGCGCTTGAAAGGTTGGTGAACCGCTTCCGCGATTTTTTTACAGAAGACCGAAAGCGGACGAGGGATCGGGCGCCAGATAACAGCCCGAGCCCCGGGGCCTGATCTCATGGGCCTGTTGAGAGTCGAGAACGTCAAAAAAGGCGCCCGCCACGGTGTGGTCGCCCTCGCGATGCTTTGCGCGCTTTTCGGAACAGCGTTCGCAGATACCGACCCGTCCTCTATTTCCTGGAGCGACCTCAGCGCGGGGGACGATTGGAGCGCCCAAGTTCTGGACTCTCTGTTCCCAATGACATCCGGGGGCTCAACGGCCGCCGGCACGATGCTTCAATACATTTCTGCCTATGTGATGCTGATTGCGGCATTTTGGATCACATACGGCTCTGTCGTCCAACTGCATAGGACCGCAGAGTCAGGCAAGATTCTTTCTGCGCACTTTTCTGGCTGGGCGCCGATACGGATCGTGATGTCCGTAGCACTCATGGTCCCCGTGGCATCGAATAATGGCTTCTCCGTGGGTCAAGCCATCCTTGTTCAGGACCTGGCTAAACCCTCGATCGGCATGGCCAGAAATCTTAACAACGTGGTGGCGAAAGCGGTCGGCCCTGACGCATTGCCAATTGCCGAGCCAATCATTCCCGGGACACGTCAAGTCGTGATGGCGGTCATGGAGAGTGAGTTGTGCCGCGCACTGGTTGGGGCCGCTACCCACAACCCGCTCGTCGCGCCCGAGCCTTCGGTCGTCGACCCGGGGGGCGGTGCCGCGGTAACGGTTGACTATGGGCTGTCTTCGGGGAATGCGAGTGGCACGTCCGTCTGCGGGAGCATCCGAGTGAGCATCCCGAGCCAAGAGGGACAGCACGCGCTCGGGACGACGATCGATCTCTCCGACGTGTCCACGCAGCAAGTGACCGCGCTCAGAAACCTCATAGAGGCTGTCCGACCACCGATGGAGACCTTGGCTACGACCTTGTGGCAGACCCGTGATGCAACGGCATTGCGAGCTATGGACGCGGTGCTGGTGTCCGCGAACACAGCATATTCGGCCGCATTAACCTCTGCCGCAAGCACAGCCGTAAGCAAGATCCGAGCTCAATACTCTGACGGTGCATCCTCCAGCACCGATTCTGGCTATTTGGCGATGAAAAACCTCGGCTGGACAGGGCTTGGCGCCTATTACCTCGAGATCTCGCGGCTCAACTCTGAAGTGCTCGCTGTGGCGTCGATCGTCCCTTCGGTGACTCACCCGAACTGGCAGGGGCTCGGTCACGATTTAATGCTGGATCTCGCAGCATCCGCGGATGCCATCGAGCGGTATCAGGCGACTGAAGAAAAGCAGCTTGCAGCCGCTGACAGTCCGAGCGCTCCCAATGGGGCCATGCGCCTGTATCACAATGGGGAGATCCCAGACTCTGCCGAGAGCGGGTTGGACAAAGCCCTCCAAGCGGTTGGCGTGTCGAACGGCTTGATGACGTTGATTGTGAATCATCTCATCTCACCTACGTCGGGCACGGGTTGGACGGACCCGCTCGGCGCGATGATAACCCTCGGGCACATTCTGATTCACACTGCGCTGGCAATCATCGGGGGCGCGGCAATCGCCAGTAGCAAGACTGCATCCGGTCTGGCGACTGCCGCGAACCTCGTGACGGGTGACCTGCCTGCGGCTGCTGCCTCTGCCACGACATTTGCCTTGAGCGGGTTGATCAAGGCGCTCCTGACGCCGATTTTCGCGGGAGCTTTTCTGCTGCTCGGTCCTGGGATCACTCTCGCGTATGTGCTGCCAATGACGCCCTTCGCCTATTGGACAGTGGGTGTCGCGGGTTGGTATCTGGTCGTCATCGAGGCGGTCGTAGGATTCCCGCTTTGGATGCTGGCTCACATGGTATTCAAGGGCGACGGTCTGCACGGTGGCGGCCTGCGCGGGTATGAGGTTTTGTTCACCATCATCTTCCGACCGGTCATGATGATCGCAGGCCTTATCTTCAGCTACACAGTATTTGCGGCCATATCGTGGTTGATTATGAAAGGCTTCACAGTAGCGACCGGCTTCGTGTTCGATCATGGGTGGCTTCTGGACAATATGATCGGTCTGATCGTGCTCCTATGCATGTTTGTCACGATGGAAATGAGCCTCGCGGTCATGGCATTCCGGCTGATCTCAACATTGCCGCATCACATTCCAGCCATGGCCGGCATGACCAGCATTGGCCGTGTCGATAGTGACGACTTCTCCGACAAAAGCACGGGGCAGGGTCTTTCCACGCCCACGGAGAAGGCTGCGGGCCTGGCTAGAGACACTGCTGTTGGCCTTGGAAACGGAGGCAATGGTCCGGAAAACATAGACAAAGCAGGCGCGCCCCCTGTAGATTCGGCTACGAGGTCGCTGATGATGATCGCTGGTCGGGAAGAAGAGTAGGTTTAAGGGATCCGGCGCATGGATATGCTTGCTTACGACAAACTGGTTCGGATCACCAAGGCGACAGAGGCAGCTGCGGCCGCGATGGGTCGTGCGCAGAATCAGGGACCGGTGGTTCCGCTCTCTCAGTATAACGAACTCGCCGACATGTACAACGAGCTCGTACAGACCTATAATTCGCTTGCGCGCAGGTTTGATGCTTTGAAGGAGGACCGCGACGTCTGCAATAAAGCGGCGGACGACTTCAAGGCTTGGGGCCTAGAGATGCGGGATCTGAAAAGGGAAATTCAAGCACAGCGCGATAAGGCTGAAGCGGATCGTGACGTGTGGCAGAAACGCGCCCGCGCTGTCGCTCGTAAATATGAAGACCTGTGCGTGGACGGCAAGCAGTGGGCTGACATGTGGAAGGCCCGAGCGGAGGCGGCTGAGAAGGAACTGGCCGATCTCAAAAGCGCGACTAAGCCCGTCTCGCCGAACAAGGCAGCATAATGCACTGGTGCCGGGTATCCGCCGTGATTGTCCTTGGATTGGGTGTCGCAGGATGCGCGCATGGGAACATACGTTCAGTCGCTTCATACCATCCGCCGCCTCCGCCCCATGTGAAGCAGCCTCTCTTTGACCCGTACGCTCCCTACGGCTCCGCACCGGCGGTGTGGCGGCCGGCGCTGGCGTCACGGGCCGGGACGATCGTCAAACCGAACGATCCAGTGGACCAGGCCGATCGGCCGAGCTACGAGACCAGCGCCTGGTCGATCGATCAGAAAGCTGCGAAGGCCGGGACGTTCTGAAGCGGCCTGTTCAGGGCAGGACGTAGGCCAGAAGCCCGCCGAGGGCGAGCGCCACGCATCCCAAGCCCAGGAAAACAAAGCCGAAGAAGTTAAACTCAATCACCTCTACATCTCCTCTCGCATCATTTTTGTGGTGAAGAGGCCAGTTTTCACTATTTTTGTGCTACGTTTACCGTTCTTGGGCAAGTTGGCCCGTTTTTCACAGGTGGCGGAATGGCTGGCGCAGGCACGACTTGCGGGGGACTATGGCTCGCAGAGGCTTTCAAAGCCGAGCCCTTTGGCGACCTGGCAGTGAGAAGTTACATCGGAACCAACCGCCGCACGACCGACCTCGGCCCCTATATTACCGAAATCTATCCTCCCCAAATGTATCCCGGAGATGAAGCGGCTGACCACCTTCAATTCCATATCCGCCATGAACCCATAAACCTGGAGCTGCTCTCGCGAGTCTTCAACGTCGCAGGTCCCCGGTTCGTCCAGGAGTGGGTGAACAGCAAACCCACCAGTCAGTACTCCCGACGCGCTGCGTTCCTATACGAGTTCCTGACTGACGAGGATCTCCGTCAGCCATCGGGTTTGCGTGGGTCTTACATTCCAGTGCTCGACAAGGACAGGAATCTGTCTGCAATTACAATTAAAACGGAAGACCGCATCTCCAAATGGAAAGTCATCAACAATATGCCTGGGACGAGGTTTTTCTGTCCGGCAATACCGCTTTCTGAGCGTCTTATGGGCGCATTTAATTACGATATTTCACGACACTATGATGAAATTGTTGAGGAGTTCGGAGCGGATTTACTCTCCCGTTCCGCATCATGGCTCACAACACGAGAAAGCCGGGCAAGCTTCGCCATCGAAAAGGAGTCTGGAGAGACTAACCGAATCCAGCGTTTTGCCCAGGTTATCGCGACATGGACCGGTCACGATCGCCCGCCGTCCCACGGAGGTGACGCTCCAGACGGCCGCAAGCCGGACGCAAGCATTCTTTCGGAGCAGAGACTGACCAGCCTTCAGCAAGCCATCCTAGGCGACGCTGCTTTGCTCCCATACTGCGGATATCGAAAGTCTCCCGTTTTTGTGGGCCGGACGTCCCATCATTCGCAGGTCGTGCATTATTTGGCGCCCCCGGCAGAAGACGTGGCGGTCATGCTTGAGGGCATTGAGACATTTCTGGAGCGCACGCAATACCAGTCACCAGTCATGCGAGCCGCCATTGCATCTTTCGGGTTTGTCTACGTCCACCCGCTCATCGACGGCAATGGGCGCGTGCACCGGTTTCTCATCAATGACATTCTGCGTCGGGACGGTGCGACCCCGGATGACGTCATTCTACCGGTGTCCGTCGCTATTAATGACGACCCGACCAGCCGCCGTGCCTATGACGAGGTCCTGGACAAGATTTCGGTTCCTCTGATGAATCAAATTCGGCCACACATATCGTTTGCCTCAAAGCCGACAATGTATCCCGACGGCATGGAATCAGATCTCGTCTTTTCTGAGGACGGCTTGGCTCGGCCGAACTGGCGATATGCCAACTATGCGCCGCACGTCATTTACATGGCCGAGGTGATCAACACCACCATTGTCCATCACATGCGGGATGAGGCGGTTTATCTCCGGAACCACGATAATGCCCGGCAAGCCCTCAAGGAGATTTGTGAGATGCCCGACGGGCTGGCGGATTCGATAATCCGCTCCGTGACTGGAAATGATGAAGACAGCGTAGGCAGGAGGCTGCGTCGTAATCATTCACAGGTAACGGATGAGATGTGGGCGTCGTTCGTGCAGGCCGTCAGGGATGCCTTCGCGCCGAAGCGGTGATCGTCCACAGGAGCGTCCTTCGGGGCGGTTCCGAGCCCCTGGCACCGACCGCCGGCAGCTTATCCGGCTCACCCTCGCCCAGAGCAGCAGATGGATATCGAGCAGGGGCTTCATGCCTGACCATCGAACAAAGACACGATCTCCTCCAGCCCTATCCGGTCGAAGTCCTCGGGCGCCCGGATAGTGCCGGCGAGGCTCCGCAATGCGTCGAAGGACGGGGGCTGCCGTTATGGCCTACCGTGCTCTCGGCCTAACGGTCGGCTTCCTCATGCCGTTGTCGGCTTTCCTTGTACCGCCCTATCCTCGCATTTATCCACCGGGAAGGAGGTGCGAAGGAATGGACAGCGAGACCTTAAAATTGTGCGTACCGTTTGAACGACGAAATGAAGCCGCGCAAGCCGGGGCATATTTTGACGGAACATTGAAAGCATGGTTGTGCAGGGCGTCGGACAAAGCAAAACCGGGATTGGTTGCGTTCCTTCCTTACCGACACCGGTCGGACAGAAACCCTCCTTACTTGCGTCCCTGGATGGTCCCGCAGTCGCTGTGGGGAATGAATCTGCGCGCCCTTCTCATTGAGGAAGACTGGAAGCGTGTCGCAAAAGATGCCCGGGATCGCTCAGGGTGCCGGTGCCGCGTCTGTGGCGAAGTTGGACCACAGTGGCCTGTCGAAGCTGACGAAGGCTGGGCTTACGACGACCAAAGGCGGATACAGACCCTGAAGGGAGTTATTGCACTGTGCCCGGATTGCCATGCCGTTCGGCATTGGGGGCGCACACTGACTCTTGGGGACTCCGAGCGAGCGCTAGCCTGGATGGCGCGTGTTAACCGGACCACGGTCGACGAGGCCAAACAATGTTGCGATGATGCTATGGAGCAATGGCAACAGCGCAGCCGGTACTCAGACTGGCGATGTGAGATTTCATGGGTAACTCGCGTCTACAATATTACACCGCGAGCTGACGGCGAGAGGGAGGCACGGGCTCGCAATACGAATTTTGTCTCCGACGCGCGTCAGCGCGCACAAGCGAACACTTCCATGTCGCACGGCGCGAGAATCCTGAACCACTACTTACGAGGTTGATTCGGACCTCGCCTGGACCTGGACGGTCAGACGGCGACGACGCACCCATCTTCGAACCCGGGGGTGGTGAAGAGCGGCCCGGCCGGGTTGGCGACGATGCGTGTGCCGCTGCCATGCACCCGGTCCTCGCGGGCGTGGATATGGCCATGCACCCATAGAGCGATCCGGTGCCTGGTCATCAGCTCGGAGAGGTCGGACGCGAACAGGCCCGCCCCCGCATGGACCCGCAATGCCGCCGGCATCCGGTCCACCAGAGGAGCATGATGCGTGACGACGACGATCGGCAGACCATCGGCCGGGGCCTCATCCAACATGGACGCGATCCGCGCGCGCTGAACCGCATGCAGGACGGTTTCATCGCCATGGGTAATGGTGCCCTGCCCATCGGGCCTGCGAACGCCTTCTCCGGTCGCCTCGTGCGGCCTGAGATGTAATCCGGAGAGCAAACCATCCGCCCACAAGGTGGCCCCCATGAAGCGCACGCCGGCGATAACGGCCGCGTCCCCGTCCAGCACGGTGACATTGCCCCCCTTTGCCGCCCGCTTCAGCCGGTCCAGGCAGCGGGCCGGCGTCATACCCCAGGCCTCATGGTTGCCGGCAACCAGCACGCTTGGCCGCCCCTCGGCCAACCGGGCGATTGTCGCGACGGCCTTCTCGGGCTCGCCCTCCCAGATGTCGCCGGCCGCGACCAGCACGTCGAACTCCGGCCGGGGAGGATCATAAGCATCTGGGAAGGGTGCCGTTTCCAGATGCAGATCCGACAGCACCCACACGCGCGCCATAAGGGTCAGTCCGTTTTGCCGTTGAGGAAAGCAGGGAGATCCCCGAGTGCGCGCGCTGCCCATCCCGGCAAGGAAGCGTGATGACGGGCCTGCCCATCTTCATACACCAGAACCAGTTTGTGGCTGGATCCGCTATTGTGGAACAGGATTACTTGTTCTGCCAGCACAGCAGCCTTCGGCAAGGCTTCCATCGTAGATGAACCGCTCGGCCAGAGTCGATTTCCCCGCCCCATTAGAACCCGCGAAAACCCATAGCCGCGGGCGCTCCTTCATAAAGCGCGGATGACCTGATCGCCCGCCTTATTATAGCGCACCAGTTCCCGGTGCCCGTCCGGGTATTCCTTGATCAGTAACTCCGGGGGCGTGTCATCCGCGCGGTAGTAAATCGGGATGCCCGCCGCCAGCGTGTCACGCGCGGCGTCGCCGAACTGTTCCAGCGTGCTCAGATCCCGCCAGATGCCCTCGTTGACGTCAACAGACGCCAAGGTTTGGCTCCCCATTGCCCCGTCTCCTCCAGAACCAATTCTCGCACCATTCTTAGCATCTTCACGCTCGAGAAGACATCTGGCGATCGGCCGTTGATAGGACGGCCGAGTTGTGCTGCCAAAACAGCAGCCAAACGCTCCATCGCTTGCGCTTCGTTCATCGCGGCCAGACGTTCCCGCCGTCCGAGAGGATAGTGGAGAAGCTCCTGCTGCGGCCAGTTAGCGCCTGTTAAACTCTGCTGGAATACCGGGCGAGGTTCACCCGCCTGTCTGACGCGACAACCGCGCGATACGTTTTCCAGCCTGGGCTGCGCCGAGGGCCACAGCGTAAAGCAAGCCAAGAAGGGCACCGACAAGCATTAGCAGCACCAACGTCAAACCAGATGCCTTCAGGCCAAAACCCAAGGCGTGAAGTAACCGTTCTCCAACACCTAGACACACCCAGGCAGGATCACCGTTACAGTATGCACGCTCGTCGAGCCAGTCCGTCCAGAACCCCAGGATGCCCGGCATCAGCACGAAACTCACTGCCACCGCCGGTATGGAAATCTTGATTGTCAGCACGGTTGTCCTCTCCCTCCATTAAGTGCCTCGAAAGCAAAGTTCTGAACGGCTGCAATATCTGCAGCCCGTTGTTCAAGCGCAGGGCGCCCAGCCTCGGCTTCGCAGAGGCGGATAATCCGCTTGCAGGGCAGATTGCGGGCGATAGCGTTCGGATTCACGATCGCTCCATGCTGCGCGCTTGGTTCATCGCGGCCAGACGTTCCCGCCATCCGAGAGGAAAGTGGAGAAGCTCCCGCTGCGGCCGGTTCGCGCCTGCCAGTTCGTGAGAGCAAACACCAGGAACTGGCCGCCGAGCACGACGCCGATCGCGACGCGCATGATGCTGGCAGGGGCGAAGATTCCCACGCCATCGACAATGACGAGCCAGCACCAGCAGGCCAGGTCGAATAGAAACAACGTGGCAAAGAGCCTGCCAAGAGTCCTGCTCCGAGCCCGTACCGGCGTAAGGCGCTGAATCGCGTTCTGGTCCTCGCCCGTTTGACCCTGGCCCCGCACTTCGAGCGTGTCATCGACCGCCAGGGTTGGCGCGTCATAGACGCCGAGCAGTCCGCCTTTCGCCGTTCGGTAGGCCGGTCTCAGGGCCATCGTGAAAGGGCGGGCGAGCCAGATGACAACGCCGGCGACGCCACCCCGGGTTCCGCTCCGCCGCCTCACGACGGCAGGCTCGCTAGGAACTGCGCGATATCATCCGGCATACCGGTTTCCTGGCGCGAGGCGCCCGTCTTGTCTTTCCAGACGAGGGTCGGCGTTCCGCGCATTTTCACAGCGTGGGCCGCGGCCAGGTTCAGCGTCAGTTCCGCCGAGGCGGCTGCATCCGTCTCCTGACCCGGGACCGCGTGGCCCACGTCGCTGATACGGCGCCACGCGCGCGCCATTTCCTGTGACGGCGCGGACAGCATCTGCAGCGCAGCCGGTGTGCTTGCGCCGCCGTTCTCATGGTCATTGATCGCGACAGGAACGAGAGCGAGCTGGAGCTTCCCGCTTTCAACGTAGGGCTGCAGGGCTCCGAAAGCCCGTGTCGAAAACGGGCATAGGGGATCGATGATCATGTAGACGCGGGGCGCATTCTGCCGGCCGTCTACGCCAAAATGGGCGGCTGCCAGGCGGGCCACCGGATCCACGCCCGTACCGGCATGTGGGAGGCCGTCGTTCGCCGAAGGAGAGGGCACCGGTGCCGGTGCCCAGTGGGCGGTTGGGATCGCTCCCGGTATCTCGGCCACCTGAGTTCGGGTGACGTTGCGACCGCTCGCGTCCCACATGACGCCGCCGATTTCTGCCTGGTCATCCGGGGTGAGGTAGAAGACCCGGAACTGATCTCCAGTCCGCGCGAATACGCCTCGCAGACCATGCTCTTCTTTCAAGCGGTAGAGGACCGCGCCACGGCTTGTGATGCGCGTCAGGGCAGGTGACGCGGCGATCTCCGCGGCCGTCACGGGGGGCGCGTCTGTCAATTGGGCTGGTGGTTGGGTGATGGCTGCTGTGGCGATTGGCTCCGGAGCGGGGCAGGCGGTGCCGGCAATCGCCACCGTAGGGACGGTCACGACGAGCGCTGCATAGGCAAGGGTTCGCATTGCAAAATTCCTCCTTGCGGTAGCATGCCGCCGTTGTTTGTGACCGGACGCATGGCACTCGCGCGCGCAGTCACAAACGAGACGGGCATGGTACGCACGACAGCAACTGCGTGAGAGATTCCCCGTGTCCCGTTTCATTCTATTGGTGGCCCTGGCAGGTGCACCGGTCCTGTGCGGCGTGCCGGCTCATGGTCAGCACTTGTCTCCGGAGCAACTGGATCGCCTCTCCCAGGAGCGGCAAAGCGAAATCGGCCCGCGAGATTGGGGGGCGCCACCCCCGAACGGCAAAGCGGCAGTAACGGTAGCCAAGCCCACACCCGTCCCAACCAGGTGCATGAGCCCGGCGCACGACTTCGAGCCGCTTTTTCAGGAGCCGCGCGCCTCATCTCAGCGTGTGGGGTCTGCAGCACCCCAGATCGCGGTGACTGACGACGTTCAAGCCGGGTGGCGGAAGGTGTTGCGGCGAGGGACGAACTACGCGTGGCTGCCGGAGGCGGATGTAGTCGACTATCGGCCGCTCGTGCCTTCGAATCCGACGCGGTGTGAGGTTGCCGGCGAGGGGAGTGACGGTCGGGTGTTGTTCACGCACCCGAAGCTGTGATGGCTGCGCCCTTTTACCGCACGGTCGCCGGCGCGGCCTTGATCGGGCAGCTGCTCCATGTCTCCCCGTCCGCGGCGGCGATTCCGGAGCAGGTAGTTCCGGCATATCCGGAAATTGGCGCGCCAACCTTCACCCGTCCGGGGACAAGTAGTGCGTCAAGCAGCGGGACCTCCGGGACGGCCACATCCTTTGATGGTGCTTGGGGCACGTCGGACGCGTACGAGACGTTGATGGCGCAGACCTATGGCGCTGACGCGGTTGCGGCAGCGCAAGCTGCCGGCATCAATCCGGACACCCTTGCTGCGTTCGGGCAAATCGAGAGCCATTTTCAGAACGTCGGAAATGGCTCGTCGAGCGCAGATGGCGTCTGGCAGGTCACGGACGCGACCTGGAATCAGTACGCCTCGGAACTGGGCCTTTCGGACGCGGACCGTAGCGATCCGGCGACGCAAGCGAAGGTGGCCAGCGCGATTATCAGTGACTACGCCAGCGCGGTCAGTAGTGCCACCGGAGGGACCGCCACTGGGGCCCAAGTGTATGGCGCGTATATGTTCGGAACGAAAGCCGGCTCAGCGATTGCAACGGAAACGGATGCAACGACACCGCTTAGCACGTTTGTTTCCGCGAAGGCATTAGCGGCCAACAATATGACGGGCTGGACGGTTGGCCAGTATGAGACGGCCATCTCAAGCCGTATGGGCAGTGGCGCCAGCGAGGCCGTGATCTCGTGAGCGAGGCTGCGCCAAAATGGACACAAAATCAAGGGTTTTTGTCATCAATTCTTCGTGATCTTCCGATTCGGGAATTGTTGCCAGACGGAAAGGGCGGCAGCGTGCACTCACGCCTGTGCTGGCAGTTGGCGCGGGCGTCGCGATTCGCTTTTGGAGGCTCAATGCACTGACAAACGCCAGATAAAAGAAAACCCTGCCTCCCCCGATCGCCAAATCGGAAGAGCCAGGGCCCCAAAAACCAAACAAACGCTATCTGACACCAAAAACCAAAAAACCAAGCAGACAAACAGCTAAACCATACCGTCAGATAGCGCTAATTCCCTCGGTAACGCAAGCGAAAATTGCGAACGGGAGTGTTTTGTCCGGGGCCTGGAACGGGGAGGCAAACCTGTCACCTGCCACACCACGGAACACTACATGGACACTGCCGAGGACAGGCGCGAACCCGCGCCTCCACCGTCGCGCCGAGGGCGCCGCCGCCTCAACGCGCCTATGCACGCGGCGCAGGACGAGCTGGGCCTTCCGCCTCCCGCCACTCCGTCAAAGCGCGACCTCCTGAACGTCCTGAAGTCGCTACGCGGAACACTTCCTGTGAGCCGGGCGGCCGCTGCAACGCTGATCGTGATGATCGAGAAGACCAGACCAGAGGATTGGGAGGCACTCGCCACACCGTTCATCTACGCCCACAACACGACGTTGATGACCTGGACCGGGTTGTCTCGCACGACGCTACAGCGCCATGTGCGAGAGCTCGCGGAAGCCAAGATGCTCGTTGCTCAGGACGGACGCAACGGCCAGCGGGGGCGTCGTTGGCAAGGGAGCGACGGGGAGACGCGCGTAGGCTTCAATTTGGCCAGCATGCGCTATCGCTGGACAGAGCTCCTGGCGCTTCTCGACGAGGCCCGCAGGCACCGCGAGCGGATATCCTTCCTCCGTGCCGCAATTGCGGATCTCAACGAGCCCGTGCGCGCGGGAGCGGAGCAAGCCGGGCTGAATGACATCGTCGAGCAGGCCAGGCGCATCATGCGCTCTCGGCTCCGGACCAGCGCGATCGACAGGCTCGAAGGCTACCATGAGGCAATGGCAGAGCTTCTTCGGGCCGTTAACGAGATCCGCGCTTCCCAGCCTGTGGAAAACTGTGCCGCGCCAGACGCTTGTACAGAAAAAGTGGGGCCCATGGGCCCCGGTTTCGGGGCCCACTATACAGATACAAAAAACAATCAATCTTCCAAAAAGGTAGTGCCTGTAGCGGCCGACGGCCGCGATCGCATTGAAGCAATGCGGCCGGCGAAAGCCTTGCTACCTCACGCGCCGCCGGATGGGACCGATCGTTCGGCGCTTCGTGGGTTCAAGGGTACAGCGCTGTTTTATCTCGAGATTTGTAGCGCCCTGAGGGCGTTCTGCACTTCGGCTCGACCGACTGCAGACGAACTCGTCCTCGGCGCGGAGTATCTCTCCGGGCAGATTGGGGTCTCCTATCATGCCTGGGCTCAGGGATGCACTGTGCTCGGGCGGTTTCAGGCTGCGATCGCGGTGATTGTTATGGCGGCCCGCCTCGAGCGCGGCGCAATCATTCATCGGCCGGACGCGTATCTCAGAGCCCTCATCGAACGCGGTTGCCGCAGCCAGCTCTACCTGGATCGCAGCCTCTACGCGCTGCGTGACGCGCGGACTCGTGAAACCGAAACGACGGTCCGGACCCAGAGTGCAAATTCCCCCCGATCTCGCAGGGCGGGCCCGGAGTTACAAACGCACAATGGATAATGCACGGAAGGAAAATCGCGCGGAATCTCCTCATGAAACTCTCCCTCCGACTGCTGTTCGGCTGTACGATCCTCACGCCCGTCGCGGCGTTGGCGCAAGCCCTGCCTGTTGGAGGCTCTTTCGTCGCCGGGGTTGGACACATTGACCGCGCTCCCAATACCCTCACCGTCAGCCAATCCAGTGAGCGCGCCGTCGTTAACTGGCAGGGGTTTTCGATTGGCGCTGGGAAGTCTGTCCAATTCAATAATGGTTCGGGAACCACACTCAACCGTGTGACTGGTGCCCAGCTATCCGATATCTCCGGCAAACTGGGGGCGACGGGGTCCGTTTTTCTCATCAATCCGAACGGCGTCGTGGTAGGGCCGGGCGGCAAAGTGGTTGTCGACGGGTCATTCACGGCTTCGACACGGGACACTACCGACCGGGATTTCATGGCCGGCGGGGCCGTAACTCTGTCCGGCGCGTCAACCGGGGTGGTCGCCAACAAAGGCACGATATACGCGAAAAACGGTTCGGTGACCCTTGTCGGCAGATCCGTTTCAAACACCGGCACAATCCGGGCCGATCACGACGCGGTCGCAATGGTCGCAGGCGACACCGTAATCCTGGCGGACAAGAACGAGCGCGACGGGATCTTCGTCAAGCCAAAAGCGGCGACCACGGGAGACGTAACAAACTCGGGTCGCATCAAGGCCACGTCAGCAGAACTGCGATCCGTGGGTGGAAACGTATATGCCCTTGCGGGCAACCACGACGGCGTGATCACGGCTACCGGGGTGGTTGACGGCTCTGGCGGGGTCTACCTTACCGCGGACGAGGGTACTGTCTCAGTTTCCGGCACGCTGGCGGCACACACGGGGGACGGCGCCGGCGGAACAATCGTCGCCAACGGTCATGACGTCCAAATTGCCGGAACGGCCACGCTGGACGCCCGCGCCGTCTCTGCGGGCAAGCCTGGTGGGACCGTTCTGGTTGGTACGTCCGCAAAAGGGGGCCAGCAACTCGCTACGAAGGTCGGTCTCGAAAGCGGCGCGAAGATTCTGGCCGGCGAAGGAAAATCCGCCGGCTATGTGGAGACGTCGGCGCGCAGTTTGAAGACTGGCGCGGTCACCGTCCGGGCCGGCGCTGGCGGGCAATGGCTGACCGATCCGGACGACCTGACAATCGACAGCACGGCAGCGTCCTCGATCTCTTCGACCCTTAACTCCGGGACGAATGTGACCGAGCAGACGACTGAAACGACATCCAGCGGCGTCGGTGTGGTTGGAACAGGCGGAACCGGAGCAATCAATATCAATGCGCCGGTTTCATGGAACTCTGGCGCAACCCTCGCACTGTCTGCTTATGGGCAAATTACCTTCAACAGCAATGTGACGGTTCAGGGATCGGGTGCAGTCTCTATGACTGCTTCTGCCATCAACTTCAATTCTGGCGTTCTAACCTATACGACTCAGAATGAAGGCTCTTTGAACATCAATGGTAATCCATACACATTGATCTGGACGCCTGACCAACTGGAGTCCATCGGCCAGAGCGGAAACTACGCACTTGCGAACGCTATTGATCTTAGCGGCGTCTCCAATTTCACGCCGATCGGAAACTCTGCATCATCCGGATCGCCTTCCTACTCCGCATTTACTGGTGCGTTCACGGGGCTAGGAAATTACGTCAATAACTTGACCATCAATGATAGTCAGTATGCCTATGTTGGTCTTTTTGGCCAGATTGGTTCGCAAGCCAACATCCAGGCCGCACGAATCAGTAATGCAAACATAACGGCGACCGCGCCAGGCACTACTGCTGGCGTAATCGCAGGAAGCAATGCCGGAACCGTTATCGGACTGTCGACGTCCGGGAACATCACTGCAAATGGCAATGTCGGCGGCGTCTTCGGAGAGAATTCTGGAAATATCTGGTATGGCGGTTCCTACACGACGGTAACGACAACCTCCTATACACAGGCTCAGGCGGGAGGTTTCGTTGGTCTGAATACGGGCGGCCTGAATTATGTGAATTCCTTCGGTGATGTCAGCAGCCCATCAGTCACCGGAAACCTTGCCAACACCGACAATCTCGGAGGAGTCGCCGGAGCGAATATCGGCTCCATAATGGGAGGCTTGGCCTACGGATCGGTGACGAACGGCCAGAATGTGGGCGGGTTGGTCGGGTGCAACAATTGCAATGATGCTTCGACGGCCGGGACGATCACCAAGTCGTCCGCAAGCGGAAGTGTCAGCAATGCGTCTGGCACCTTGAACTCGGACGTTGGTGGCCTTGTTGGTTATAATTCGGGCACCATCAGCGCGTCCTTTTCAACTGGGGGCGCATCAATCACCGGAGGCAACACCACGGCAGACGGATATAACAATGCCGGCGGATTGATCGGGTTTAACGTCGGCGCAGTCTCGAACACATACGCAATCGGGAATGCGTCGGTATCAGGGTCTTCGGCACAGAACAAGGCCGGCGGACTGATGGGGGCGACTGGGAAATCCACGAACCAGACAATATACACTCCCGTAAGCGTATCGGACTCCTTCTCGACCGGAACCGCCTCCGCAACAACGGCTGGCGGCGCATTCGGCTATTCCGACGGAACATCCGTCTCGAACGTCTATTATGACACGGAAACGTCAGGTATGGCGTCCGGTGTCTCAGGGGGCGTTTCCACCGGCGTCACTGGCCTGACAACAAGCCAGATGACATCGACTATTCCATCCGGGTTTTCGTCGTCCGACTGGGGAAATCAGAATAATCAGACCACGCCATATCTTACAACCAGCGACCTATCCCAATCTATACCTCAAACTGTCTATTTCGGGAACTCAAGCAGTTTTTCTCCCACGACGCCCGTCAGTCTGTTCTTTTCTGCTAACAGCCTCTATCTCATTTCCGCCAACCTGAGCGGTAACTATGCTCTCGGGAACGATATCGATGCGTCCGCAATCGGATTGTTCTCCGCTGAAGGCGGCGCTTCGCCATTCACTGGAACCTTCGACGGGCTCGGCCATACGATATCCAATCTGAGCCTCAATACGAATTTGCCATACGTCGGACTGTTCGCCATCAATGCGGGGAAGATCGGGAACCTGAACCTTAATGGCGTCTCCGCGACCGGATCAATGTCTGCGAATGCTGTCGGCTCTCTTGTTGGCATCAACGAAGGCTCGATTTCGGATGTGTCCGCTGCCGGTGTGAATATTTCTGTCAATGTTTCTTCTGGCGCCTACAATTCTTCAAGCGCGTGGTTGAGCAATAGGACTGATGTCGGAGGATTGACTGGAGCCAGCACTAATTCCGGATCGATAGACCATGTTTCGGTTTCTGGGTCTGTTAGCCTGGCTGGCACCAATACCGTTATTTCGGATGTCGGCGGATTGATCGGCGCATCTTCCGGTTCGCTTTCTTCTGCCTATTCGAATGTTGCCATTTCCGTGTCTGCACAGCAGTCCGGTGGTGTCGGTGGATTGGATGGGTATAACGGCGGGACCATCACGAACGCCTACACGACCGGAACAGTTACAAACACATCCACATCTACCACATCCACGGGCGGCCTCGTCGGAAACGAATGGGGCGCACAGGGGAGCGTATCGAACGTCTACGCCACCGGCGCAGTCAGCGGGCCGTCCGGCATGGGCGTCGGTGCCCTGTTCGGTGACCTCCAGGCTGACCGGACCTACACGAACGCCTATTACAATACCGCCCTCGGCATAAACCCCGTAGGGTCTGGAAGCGCCCAAGGGACCACCGGGACCACAATTTCGGCTTTGGCGTCGGCATTACCAACTGGGTTCTCGCCGTCGATATGGGGGGACCAGAACGGCGAAACACCTTACCTTCTCGGGATCGCCGGGAACCAGCTTGGTTATTTCGGCGAGAGCGGGACTTTTCCCGTGACAACGCCCGTCTGGCGCGTCCAGTCCACTTTCGGGCTCCAAACGATCAACAATGATCTGGCCGCCAATTATGCCATGGTTTCCGATATCGATGCGGGCGCCGTATCAAACTTCGCGCCCATTGGCGGGACATCAGGATATTCTGGTGTCTTTGATGGCCAGGGACATACGATTTCGAATTTGACGATCAATGATACAAGCGATGCCCAAGTTGGTCTCTTTGGCGCCACGGCCACAAGCGCCAAAATAATGAATGTCACCTTGAATTGCGGCTCCGTAACTGGGAATTCTGCTTACATCGGAAGTCTTGTTGGGGGAAATCAGGGAGAGATCACCAACGATACATCTACTGTTTCCGTTAGTTCCAGCGGACAATCATCTAATACAGGTGGACTTGTCGGTGCTAACTTCGGATCAATCACATCATCCGAATATAATGGTTCTGTTACTTCATCGGCATTGGATGCCAATTCCGGCGGCATCGCCGGCTGGAACTTTGGAGCAATATCGAAATCACAATCAAGCGGTCAAGTATCCGCCGTCAGTGGATCAAACGGCGGACTTGTAGGATACAACACTGGATCAATCGATCTTTCATTCTCATCATCCAATCTGATTACATACAGCGGCGCGGGTGCCTCCTTTGGCGGACTCGTGGGATACAGTCTCGCCGCACAAATTGGAGGCCCGTCAGGCATTGTTTCCGAGCCAGGATCTATTTCAAGATCATATGCCACCGGCAATGTGACAAACTACGGCAATCCTGTCATTTTCTCGGCAGGCGGATTGCTAGGAAATACAATCGCACGCTCCTACACTAATTATGTAAATAACGCCTCGATAACTGACTCATACTCCACCGGAAATGTATCATCTCCGAATGGGAATATTGGAGGTCTTGTCGGATTTATTTCATCGAACACAACGATATCCGACGCTTACTCTACCGGATCGGTGACGGGTCAAGGTTCTGGAAATGGAACAGTTGGAGCATCAATCGGTCTCAACCAATCTAGCTTACTAACCAATGTCTATTTTGACAGCAATCGGGCCGCAGTATCAAACACCGTTGGCTCCGGCACTAGCTCCGGAATTACCGGTCTTACAACCCTCCAGTGGGCAACCGAAGGACCGTCTACGCCGAATAGTCCATACAGCTTTTCTCTACCCACAGCCTGGACTTCAGGGACTCCGTATCCCGTAATTTCTGCATTGCCGTATCAGATTGTCGTTGTCTCTGGCCAATCTGTTTACGGCTCCGATCCCGCTTCCGGGACTTGGACCAATACAAGTGCGGGACTTGACTCTCCCCTTGCAGGCTATCAGAGCGCGGCAAGCGCCTCGTCCTCCGTTGGCTCATATGTTGCTTGGGGAACGGGAGCGGTCAAAAATGGATACCAGATCACCTACGCTGGGACGAACACTATAACCCCGGCCAGCTTGACCATCACACCAGGAAATCTGTCCAGTATCTATGGGACGACACCGAGCCCATCGGCTACGAATTACTCAACCAGTGGCCTGGTCAACGGCGACACGATCACGTCCATCAGGATCACCACGGCGGCGACGGGAGCAACCCCCGTCGGTGTTTATCCCGCTGGGCCGGTGGCTATCCGAGCAACCATGGCTCAGGGGGTGGGGCTCTCGAACTATACGATCTCATACGCGCCGGGCACACTCACTATCAATCCGGCCGCACTGACAATCGCAGCGCTTGACCAAACCAGCACCTACGGGCAGGCCCCGGCGCTTGACGCCTCCGCATTCGGCGTGACCGGACTGGTCAACGGCGACACGGTCTCAGCCGTCAGCCTGACCACGGCCGCGACCGGCGCAACGCCGGTCGGCACAGCCGCGATCACCGCCAGCGCAGCGACCGGCAGCGGCCTGTCGAACTACGACATCACCTACCAGGGCGGCACCCTGACGATCGATCCGGCCGCGCTGACCGTCACCGCCCTCGACCAGTCCAGTACCTACGGGCAGGCCCCGGATCTCGGCACCAGCCGTTTCAGCGCGGCCGGTTTGGTCAACGGTGACGCCGTGTCCAGCGTGACGTTGGCCACGGCCGCAACCGGCGCCAGCTCCGTCGGCAGCTACGGCATCACTGCCGCCGGCGCGACCGGCAGCGGCCTGACGAACTACGCCGTGACCT
>NZ_JBDNXE010000063.1:0-23019 GCF_047721585.1 Gluconacetobacter sp. | reverse complement strand
CCATGCGCGCCGCCCCGGCCGCCAGCCGCGCCGCCCCCGGCATCGTGCCGCCCCCGCAGATGCTGACCACACCGCGCGCATATTTGTGACTATCCACCGTCTGGCCCGGCACCTGCCACAGTCCCGGCGCATTGCGCCATGTGCGCACCGGCACCACGTCCCATACCGTGTCGGGCATGCCGATATCGGCAACCACCAGCCGCCCCAGCCTTTCACGCCCCGGCAACAGCAGATGCCCCGGCTTGGCCCGTACAAAGGTCACGGTCATTTCCGCCGACGGCGCATAGCCCAGCACGCAGCCCGTCGCACCATCGATGCCGCTGGGCATGTCCACCGCCACCACCCGACGCGCCGCCGCCAGCACGGCTGCCAGGTCCGGTTCGATCGCGCGGCTGAGCCCGGCACCAAATACCGCGTCGATCACAAGGTCGGCCCGCGCGGCCTCCTCCACCGTAAAGGCCACCCGTGGCCCCTGCCATTCAGCCGCCGCCGCAGCAGCGTCGCCACCTGCCCGAGGGGGCGCCAGAGCCGCCACGGCAACCGGCCAGCCGGCCTGCGCGAGACGCCGCGCCGCGACATATCCGTCCCCACCGTTATTGCCCGGACCGCAGAGCACCAGCACCCGGCACGGCGCGACATGGCGCATCACGGCGCGCGCCACGGCCCGGCCCGCATGCTCCATCAGATCGCGCACCGGCACGGTTCGACTACCCGCCCTGTCGATCAAGGCCATCTCCGCCGGGTCCGGCAACAGCAGCGCGGTCGCGGGCGGGCATTCGCTCTTGGATTGGGGCTGGCCCATCGGGCACTGTCCTCCGGTCAGGGGCGGGTTGTCGGGGGCATCCGCGCACCGCCGCCTTGCGCGCCGGGGCGGAATTGGCGATCAAGCATACCATCGACGCCCGCGCCCCGTCACGCGGGCCATCCACTCACCCCGCCCGGGAGTTGACATGACCTCCTCAATCCTCTGGAGCCTCGTGCTCGCGATCCATCTACTCGGCATGACCGCCTGGGTCGGCGGCATGATCTATGCCGTGTTCGTCCTGCGTCCCAGCCTGGGGCTGCTGGACGCCACCCAGCGCGCGTCGGTCCACCTGCAAACGCTCACCCGCTTCTTTCGCGTCGTCTGGCACACGATGCCCGCCGTCCTGATCACCGGCTGGCTGATGATCCTGCACGAGGGCGGTTTCGCCGCCATCCCGTGGCAGGTCAACGCGATGCAGCTCCTGGGCCTGATCATGGCAGCCCTATTCGCCCGCATTTATTTCGGCCCGTTCCAGAAGGCCCGCCGCGCCATCCGCCCCCAACCCGCCCTGTTCGACTCCATCCGCTCGCTGGTGACGATCAATATCGGCCTCGGCGTCCTCACGATCCTCTCCGCCGCCATGGCCCGCGGCCTGTAGGCTGGCGCGGCTGTACCGCTCCTGGCGATCCGGCGCGCGGTTTCGCCGCTTTCGGTGCAGCCGCTCCAGCCCGTGTCCGCACTACAGAACCGGCAGCGGCGCCGCCCCCATGGTGGTAATGCGGCCGGCACTGAGAATCGACGCCGAGTTGATCAGCGACAGGTGCGAGAACGCCTGCGGGAAATTTCCCACCTGCCGCCCGGTGATCGCGTCATATTCCTCAGCCAGAAGGCCAAGGTCGCTGCACAACGCCAGCAACCGGTTGAACAGGGCGTGGGCCTCCTCCATCCGCCCCTGGGCGACATAGGCATTCACCAGCCAGAACGAGCAGGCAATGAATGCCCCCTCGTCCCCGGCTACGCCTTCGATGACATGATCGGGCAGATAGCGGCGGACAAATCCATGCTCGTCCAGCAATTCGCGCTCGATCGCCGCAACCGTGCCGCTGACGCGCGGATCATCGGCGGGCAGAAAGCCGACGACCGGGATCAGCAGCAACCCCGCATCCAGCCCGGTGCCGCCGAAATACTGGACAAAGCTGTTCTTGTCCGCATTGAACCCCTCGCGGCAGACCGTGTCGTGAATATCCTGCCGCAGGGCCTTCCACTCCTCCAGCGGCGCCTCGAGCCCATATTTCTCGACATCCCGGATCGCCCGGTCGAACGCCAGCCAGCATGAGATCTTGGATACGGTAAACTGGCGCCGCCCCCCGCGGACTTCCCACATCCCTTCGTCCGGCTCCTTCCAGATCGTCGCCAGATGCTGCAACAGCCCGACCTGCAACCGCCAGCCATCGGTGATCGCGCAAAGGCGCGTCTGGCGGGCGACATGCAGGGCCGCGATCGCCTCGCCATAGACATCGAGCTGCAACTGACCGGCCGCCGCATTGCCGACCCTAACCGGCTTCGATCCCTCGTAACCGGCCAGCCAGCCGGCCTCCCATTCGTTCAGCAGCCGCTCGCCGGCGATGCCATACATGATCTGGACCTGGTCGGGACTGCCTGCGACGGCCGCCTGTAACCAGTCACGCCACGCCATCGCCTCTTCAAAATACCCACCGGCCATGATCGCGATCAGCGTCAGCGAGGCATCACGCAACCAGCAATAGCGATAATCCCAGTTCCGCCCGCCCCCCAGTTCCTCGGGCAGCGAGGTCGTCGGCGCCGCCACGATCCCCCCCGTCGGCTGGTAGATCAGCGCCTTGAGCGTCAGCAGCGAGCGCCGCACGATCGAGGCATGCTCGCCCTGATAGGTGCAGCGCCCGATCCAGTCCGACCAGAATTGTTCCGTCCGATGCAGCGCGGCCTGCGCGTCGATGGGCTGGGACAGCGCACCGTGCGAATCCATATAGGTCAGCACGAAAGGCACCTGATCACCTTCCGACACGATAAACCGCGACACGGTATGGCGATCCTCGCCATGCAGGGCCACCGGGCAGCGCAGCACGCAACGCGAGGGGCCGGCAATGGCACTGATGCCCATATTGTCCGGCAGGCGCGTCACCCACGGCACAGACAGCCCGTAATCAAAACGCAGCACCAGCCAGTTGAGGATCGGCACCGCCCCGCGCCGGCCTTCGACAATCCGGATCAGGGTCGGTTCGGCGGCACCGACGGCCATGAAATCCAGGACCGCGACCACGCCGGTATGCGTCTCGAACACCGTTTCCAGCACCATGCCGTGATTGCGGTACGACCGCGTCACCGTAACGGGCGTCCCCCCACGCTCTTCGTCCGGCGCCAGTTGCCAGTGCCCGTTCTCCCCGTCTCCCAGCAGGGCGGCGAAACAGGCCGGACTGTCGAATCGCGGCCAGCAGAGCCAGTCGATCGACCCGTTCCGCCCGACCAGCGCGCAACTGCGTCCATCGCCGATCAGGCCATAATCCTCGATTTTCAACGGCGTGACTGTGACCACGAATCCTCCAGAGACAAAACGCCAGAGACATGACACGCAAGGACCTGCGACACCCCGGACAGACTCCGCTCGCTTCCGTGCTCGGTGCTTGATTTTCGTCGCATTTACCGATACGGACAGTCACGCGGAATCGGAGGATTCGCCTTCATTTTCGCAAGGCCCTGCTTCGTCGCAGGAAAACAGGCCGAAATGCCTGCCGGACCACATCGTGGCGGAATGGACGGGACCACACCACTGACACGTTCGAGAGAATTTTGAGCGCCAAGACGAATGCCTCCGCTTCGGCCGAACCTGACGCCGCAGCCCATCCCGTCTCCATTGTCCCACCTGACACGGACGCCGGCTCCCCCGGTGGCGCGCTGTCCGCTTCCGGTACCGTGGACACACCCGACGAGCCGGCCGAAGCCGCCGCACAGCCGCTCTTTTCCGATCTTGGCCTGTCCGAGCCGATCCAGCGTGCCATCGACGAAGCCGGCTACATCCACCCCACGCCGATTCAGGCCCAGGCCATCCCGTATGTGCTGATGGGTCGCGACGTGCTGGGCGTGGCCCAGACCGGCACCGGCAAGACAGCCGGCTTCACCCTGCCGATGCTCGAAATCCTGTCGGGCTCCCGGGCACGGGCTCGTATGCCGCGCTCGCTGATCCTGGAGCCGACGCGCGAACTGGCGCTCCAGGTGGCCGAGAACTTCGCCAAATACGGCAAATATCTCAAACTGAACCACGCGCTGCTGATCGGCGGCGAGAGTATGGCCGAGCAGAAGGACGTGCTGAATCGCGGCGTCGACGTGCTGATCGCGACTCCGGGCCGGCTGATCGACCTGTTCGAGCGCGGCGGCCTGCTGCTGACCCAGACCCGCCTGCTGGTGATCGACGAAGCCGACCGCATGCTCGATATGGGCTTCATCCCCGATATCGAGAAGATCGTCGGCATGTTGTCGCCCCTGCGGCAGACGCTGTTCTTCTCCGCCACCATGGCGCCGGAAATCCGGCGCCTGGCGGACATGTTCCTGCAAAATCCCAAGGAAATCACCGTCAGCCGCCCATCCTCCGTCGCCACGACCATCGAGGCCGGACTGGTGGTGGTCGACGAGGACGACAAGCGGCGCGTGCTGCGCCAGATGCTGCGCGACGACGCGGTGCAAAACGCCATCATCTTCTGCAATCGCAAGCGCGATGTCGACGTGCTGTGCAAATCGCTGGTCAAGCACGGTTTCTCGGCCGGCGCGCTGCATGGCGACCTGCCGCAGTCGGTCCGGTTCTCCACGCTTGAGCGCTTCAAGGCCGGCGACCTCAAATTCCTGGTCTGCTCCGACGTCGCAGCGCGCGGCATCGATATCGGCGGCCTGTCGCACGTCTTCAATTTCGACCTGCCGTTCCATGCCGAAGATTATGTGCACCGGATCGGCCGCACCGGCCGCGCCGGCCGCACCGGCCACGCCTACAGCCTGGCCTCGCCGCATGACCGGGGCCTGGCCGAAGCGATCGAAAAGCTGATCGGCCACCCGATTCCGCGTCTGGCGGTCGAAGGCGTGACCCAGCTCGACTGGTCCGAGGAAGCGCGTCCCCGTGGGGGCAAGGGCCGCGGACGCGGCCGGGAGAAGGACGACCGTCGCGGCCCCAAACCCGCCCGCTCGGCCGCTACTCCCGCCACACCGGCCGAGGCCAGCCCCGCGCCCGAGACCGCCGCCGCGCCGCCGCCAGCGCGCAAGCCCGCGCCGCCACGCCATCATCGGGAGCGCGAACTCGAAGACGCCACCGTGCAGGCAAACGGCAATCCGGTCACAGGCTTCGGCACGGAGGTCCCCGCCTTCATGCTGCTGCCCCGCCGGCAGTTCACGATCACGCCCTCGGCTGACGACGAGAGCACCCATACAGCCGACGAACCGGCCTGAGCGCCCCGACCGCATGTGCGCGCGGGCAGCGATCCAGCGCGCACATGCAATGTATCGGCGCCCAAGCCGATCAAGGCGGCTCCGATACGTAAAACACCCATGCCGGAGCGGCCACGATCGCTCCCGCTCACCAGCCCATATGCCAGTCAGGCTCTGAGTTCCGGGCGTCCTGGCCGACGCAGACCGGCCGGGACGATCTGGATATAAGACCCTGATGAACACCGAAATCGAAATCAGCGCACTCGGAGCGGACGGCGACGGTCTGGCCCGCATGCCGAACGGCGACCCCCTGTTCGTTCCCGGCGCCCTGCCGGGCGAACATGTCCGTGTCGAACCGTTCGATGCCCGTTCGGCCCACCTGCTGTCGGTCCTGCGCCGCAGCCCGGACCGGGTAGAACCGCCCTGCTCCTTGTTCGGGCAATGCGGCGGCTGTGTCATCCAGCATCTGTCCCTCCCCGCCGCGCTGGCATGGAAGAGCGAAACGGTCGTCCATGCCCTGGAGCGCGCCGGCTTTGCCGAGCCCCTCGTCACCGCGCGATTCCAGAGCCCGCCCGCATCCCGGCGGCGCGTCGATCTGGCGATCCGCCGCCGGCCGGGCGGCGTGGCAATCGGCCTGCACGCACGGCGCGGGGACGTGGTCGATCTGACGACCTGCCCGATTCTCGCCCCCGCGCTGTTCGCCCTCCTCCCCGCGTTGCGCGAGGTCACCCGCTCGCTGGGCGCATTGCGGCAGAACGGCGACGTGCTGATCAACCTCCTCGACTCGGGGCCGGACCTGCTCCTGGCAACCGACGGTCCCCTGGAGCCAAGCGATCGCGCCAAACTGGCGGAATTCGCGCGCAGCCAGCGCATCCCCCGCATTGCCTGGCGCCGCACCGGCAGCACCGACACACCGGAGACCGCCGCCCAGACCGGACCGGTGCATCACCTGTTCTCGGGTATCTCCGTCGCCCCCCCTTCCGGGGCCTTCCTCCAACCCAGTCGCGAGGGCGAAGCCGCGATCATTGCAGCGGTCCTGGCCGCGCTGCCGCGCAAACTGGCGCGCCGCGACGCGATCATCGAACTGTATGCCGGCTGCGGAACCCTCTCTTTTGCACTCAGCGAGAAGGCCAGGGTCCTGGCGTTCGAAGGCCATCCCGACGCGGTCGCCGCCATGCGCCGCGCGACCAGCGGCACCCGCGTCGTCGCCGAACAGCGCGACCTGAACCGCCAGCCGATCATGGCCCGCCAGATCGCCGAAGCCAGCGCCATCGTCCTCGATCCCCCCTATATGGGTGCCGGCGCCCAGATGGCGCAGATCATCGACGGAAAGCCGGCCCGGATCATCTATGTCAGTTGCAACCCGCAGGCCCTGACCCGCGACACCGCCGGGCTGAAGGCGGCGGGATACCGGCTGGACGGCGTAACGGTCATCGACCAGTTCCTGTGGTCGACCGAAGTCGAAGCCGTCTGCGTCTTCAGCGCCCCGCCCGCCCCACGCCGCCGCCCGCGATAAACCGCACGGGGCCCGATCGTTCCAGGCCGCTCCGGAAACGCGAATCGCCCATCCAAAAAAAAATCAGGCCCGGATCGCCTCAACCTGAAGCGATCCGGACCTGATGTGAATATCCCCATGCGAACCGGCCGGGCTCTGCCCGGCCGGTCTTGCGTTACCAGATCTTCACGCGGTCCTGGGGCTTGAGATAAAGCTTCTGCCCGGCCTCGACGGCCCATGCAGCGTACCAGGCGTCGATATTGTGCATCGGGATATTGACGCGCGCGACCGGCGGCGAATGCGGATCGACCACGATTTCCTGCCGAACGGCATCGTCACGCACCTTCTCGCGCCAGACCTGCGCCCAGCCGAGAAACACCCGCTGGTCGCCGGTCAACCCGTCGATCACCGGGGCCGGCTTGCCGTGCAACGAGGCATGATAGGCATCGAGCGCCAGCGTCAGCCCGCCCAGATCGGCGATGTTCTCGCCCATCGTCAGCTTGCCGTTCACATGCACGCCCGGCAGCACCTCGAACGCATCGTACTGCGCGCCCAACCGATCCGCGAGCTTCTGGAACCGCACGGCATCCGCCTTGGTCCACCAGTCGCGCAGCCGCCCATGCTCGTCGAACTTGCGGCCTTCATCATCGAAGGAGTGGGTCATCTCATGCCCGATCACACCGCCGATCGCGCCATAATTGATCGCCGCATCCGCCTTCGGGTTGAAGAAGGGCGGCTGGAGAATGGCGGCGGGGAACACGATCTCGTCGAAGACCGGCATATTGTAGGCATTCACCGTCTGCGGCGTCATGTCCCACTCATCGCGATCGACCGGCTTGCCCAGATGGCCCAGCCAGTACTGCCATTCAAAGGCGACCGCCCGCGTGGCATTGCCATACACGTCGCCCTTGTGGACCTCCAGCGTGCCATAGTCGCGCCACTTGGTGGGGTAGCCGATCTGGATGGTGAAATTGTCCAGCTTGCGCAGCGCGGCGGCGCGGGTGGCCGGCCCCATCCAGCTATTATGTTCCAGACGGACATGGAACGCGGTCTTCAGCGCATCCGTCAGATGCCCCATCTCCACCTTGCTTTCCGGCGGGAAATAACGCGCGACATAGACGCGGCCGATCGCCCACCCCATCGCGGAACTCGTCGCCCCCACCGCACGCTTCCAGCGCACCGGCAGTTGCGGCTGGCCGGACAGGGTCTTGCCATTGAAGGCAAACCACGCATCGACGAACGGCTTCGACAGGTCGGGGGCCGCATTGTCCGCCAGATGGAACGCAAGCCAGGCCCGCAGGGTCGCGATATCCGTCGCGCCGAGGATCTTCGCCTCCCCCGCGATCGCGCTCGGCTCGCCCGCGATCAGGACGCGCTGCGCAAGGCCCGCCTCGGGGATGCCCGCCGCCTTCAGCCATGTCGGCCAGTCGAAGCCGGGCGCGTCCTTCTGAAGTTGCTGCACGGTGCGCGGGTTGTAGCTTTTCTCCGGATCGCGCATCTCGTCGCGCGCCCAGTGCACTTTCGCAATCGCCGTCTCGAGGGCGACGATATCGGAGGCGGCCTGCTTCGCGTCGGGCCAGCCGATCAGGCCGAGCATCTGCTCGACATAGGCCAGATACGCGGTCTTCTTCGCGGCGAAAGACGGCTTGGAATAATAATCGCGATCCGGCATGCCCAGGCCCGCCTGGTCCAGATCGAGCGCGTACCGCGTCGGGTCCTTGGCATCGGGCTGGATCATGAGCGAGAACGGCGAGGACTGGAATGTCTCCTGCGCCTTCGCCGCAAGGGCGGCGAAGGATGCGGCGTCATGCACGGCGCGGATCGCCGCCAGGTCGGCCGCCAGCGGCTTGGCGCCCAGCGCCTCGACGGCCGCCTCATCCATGAACGAGGCATAGAACGTGCCGAGCTTGCCTTCGATCGTCGTGGGATTCGCCTCGGGCTGGGACGATACGTCCTTCAGGATCGCCTGCACCCGCGTGCGCGACAGTTCCGCAAGTTCGTTGAACGGCCCCCAGCTTGTCCGATCCGGCGGAATGACCAGATGATCGACATAGGTGCCGTTGGCATAATCGAAGAAATTATCGCCCGGCTTTACCGAAAGATTGCGGCCGGGCAGGTCGAAGCCCCACGACCCCTGCGCCATCGCGGGCACGCTCGGCGTCGCGGGCGCCGTCATGGTCGCGGCGGCCTGCGCTTGCGTCCCCGCCAGCACGCCGGCAAGGCAGGCCGTGCCCAGCAGCATCATGGTCCTGACACGGCGCTTCGCGGCACCGTGAAGTTTCGTCCGGATCAAATCATATTCTCCCCGGCGCGCAATCGCGCGCCGATTACGTGTTGTGGTCGTCCAGGCCCTGCATGACATGGATGTCCGCGCTCGGAAATTCGCCTGGACCATGATCCGGCCCGGACAGTCGACAATGCCGTCGAAAGAGCATGAGGCCGAACCCGCATCAAGATGTTACCGCTTCATATCGGCCACATAATGCTTGAAAAATGCTGGGGCGATGATTGCGTTTAAAGTAAAATATTATTAATCTCCAGAACGACAACAGGTATTCGAGGTAACATTTCAGGCATAATGCCGCATCGCTATGGAATCAGTCGCCGGCGGCAGCATACGTACCATCGCAAGTAATGATATCAATCGTCATGCCGACCGATATCCGATGGACAGTTACAGGATCGTCGTCACACAACGCCGGGTAAAGGATACAGGAATGCGCTTGAGGTTCTTGGCCGCTCTGCCCGCCTGGCTGTTCGTTGCCTCACCCGCATCGGCTGAAGATATCGCCATTCGCGGTGCGTTTCATCATGTCGTGCTGTCGAATCTAGGCCGCATGACGGATACGATGAACGCCATTGGCCTGAAAGACGGCCACCCGACGGGTCTGCACCTGCACGTCCGGGCGCTGCTGGAGCCCGGCGACCATCAACCCGAAGACGCCCATATTTTTCTCGATGCGAAACAGGGCCATGTCTCCCTGTTTCCCAGAGGCGACAATGAAATCGTCCTCCCGACCGACCCCGCCTTGCAGGCGGAAAACCCGAATGTCGTGGCAGCCCTGTCCAAAGGCCAGGAGATCCGGTTTCAGGCGACGGTCAGCATGGACCCGCCACCGGCGCCCCGTTTCACGGGCAACGACGCCAGAGCATGGTTATCGCGGCTCGATCACCAAATAAGCCGCAAGGCCGGCCTCCTCATGTCAGCCTTTCTACCGGACGCGAAGACGGTCACCATCACCCTGCCGCCCCAATCCGAACTATCCGTGACCGAAGCCGGCAAGACATTCAGCCTCGTGCAGAACAATGGCGACAAACCCTATGATTTCTCTTTCCAGCCCCGCGTTTATCCGGCCGAGGCCGTGTTCGTCAGCACAAAGCCGATCACTGCTATGACAATGATTTTTCCAGTCCCGTTCACCCCCTGGAAGCGGACAGACTAAGCGCCTGCCACCAGAGCTTTTAAAACCGCCTCTGAAAAACGGAATCCGTCGCCTGGCGTCTCCGACGCGGCGCGCCCATGGTCACAGTCACACCAGCGGCATGAACGCCCCCACGCCGTCCGACGTTATCACGAGTCCCGATGCTCCAGACCGCGCCTGAAAAAAGGACGCGACAAGGACGGCCTCTCATGATCATCGTGCATCATCTCGAAAATTCCCGCTCGCAACGTGTGCTCTGGCTGCTCGAAGAACTCGGCGTGCCCTACGAGATACGATTCTACAAACGCGATCCCCGAACGATGCAAGCGCCGCCGGAACTCCGGAAAATCCACCCGCTGGGCAAGTCGCCGATCATCACGGAAGGCCACGTCACACTCGCGGAAAGCGGAGCCATCATCGAATATCTTCTCGATGAACATGATAAAGGCCACCTGCGCCCTCCTGCCGGAACCCCGGAATATCGCAGTTTCATCTACTGGCTGCACTACGCGGAAGGATCGGCCATGCCGCCGCTGGTAATGAAGCTGATCTTCGGGATGCTGCCATCCCGCGTGCCATTCCTGCTCCGCCCCTTCGCCTCCCTCATCGCGAAGGGGGTGCAGACCCAGCTTCTGGACCCGGAAATCAAGCGTCACACGGCCTTCTGGGAAGAATCGCTGACGCAGACCGGCTGGTTTGCCGGAGATTCGTTCAGCGCGGCGGATATCCAGATGAGTTTTCCACTGGAGGCCGCATCCGCCCGAACGGGAGCGGTGCGGCATCTTCCCCATGTCGGGGCGTTTCTGCGTCGTATCCACGCAAGGCCGGCCTGGAGGCGGGCACTGGAACGAGGCGGTCCTTATGCCTACGCGGCGACATAAGACGGACCTGACGTGACCGGGGGAAGAATCATCCTGCTCCCCTCCCCTCCCACATCCTCATGACGGGCCGAGAAGTTTCCTCACTGCCGGTTCGACCGCGATCATCAGCCCCGCGGGCGGCAGGCTCGCGGGGCCACCTGATGAACCGGAGACATCGGCGGAACTGTTGATGGCCGCATCTTCCTGGTCGAAAATCTCCTTCTCCGCGGCAGAGAGCGTCGGCTTGCCATCGAGCGCCCTCAACCCAACCTGGGCGATCACCGCGAGATGGCGGGAGGTCACCCGCGCCTCGGACAGACCACGGACATACGCCACCGGGGCAAACGCCGCATCATTGTCGCGCCACGCCACAAGCTGCCGCCGGAGTGCCGGCACCACCGTGCGGTCGCCCGACACATAGCGCGTCACCAGCATCGAGAACCGCAGCGTCGGCACCGGATCGGGCGACGCCACTTCCCCGATTTCATCCAGCCTCCTGCCATGGCGTCCCACATAACGGTTCATGTTGTAATTACGCAGCGGCACCGTCGCACTGGCCAGCACCATGACCGGATCGACCGCGCCGGGCGAGAGCCGCGCCGCCATGCGCCACCTGTTCGCCTCCGCCTGTAATCCCGTGATCTGAAGCCCGGCATTCACCACCGCAAGGCGGCGATACATGTCATCGACATCCCGCACCTCGGCAGGCGACCAGAACCGTTCGGCAATCGCGGCGGCACGCGGCCAGATCCGCGCATCGAGCATCTCGTCGGTCACGAGTTCCGCCCACAGCGGGGCCTCGCCCCCAAGGACGAAGGCTTTCTGCTCCCCGGTCAGCGGCGGGGGGGCCGGCTCCTTGAGGAACGCATTCACCAGATCGGGGCGCATCCCCTTCTTCAGCAATCTGTCAGCCTGCTCTCGGGTCACGCCGTTCGCAGCCAGATCGTACGGGTCGACCAGATAATGCTGCCCGGCCGGCTGAAGCAGATCGAGATAATATCCGGCAGAAACGATAACCGGATGATGACCCCCGGTCGCGGACGCGATGAATTTCGAACTCCGCCAGACATCGACCACCACGTCGGATGGAATGGCGGCCTCGCTGACCTCATCCCACCCGACCATGACCTTCCCCTGCGCGGCCAGGATCTTCTGCACCTGGACGGTAAACCCCGCCTGCAAGGCCTGCGGCGTGGTGTCGCCATGCGCCTTCATCCAGGCCACGATCTTCGGATTCTTCATCCATTCGTCCGGCTCGACCTCGTCGCCACCGGCATGAAAATAGGCATCCGGAAACAGCCGCCCCATCTCACCGTAGAGCCGGCGCACAAGACGCAGCGTCTCCGGCAGGGTGGGATCAAGCGCGGCCGTGTTCTTGTTCTTCGGCTCCGGATCGACCGGACGGGTGGCCGCCAGTTCCGGATGGGCCAGCAGCACGGCCAGGGCATGGCCGGGCAGATCGAATTCCGGCACGATCCGAATACCCCGATCCGCCGCATAAGCCACCAGATCGCGGATCTGCGCCTGGGTATAATATTGGCCGTGCGATCCCTTCGCGGTCAGTTCGGGCAGCACATGGCTCTCCACCCGAAAGCCGGTGCCGTCGCTGAGATGCAGGTGCAGAACGTTGAGTTTCAGCATCTCCATCGCGTCGATCTGGCGCCTGATGGTCTCGACCGTCACGAAATGGCGCGACGTATCGATCATGATCCCGCGCCAGACGAAACGGGGATGATCCGCAATGGTCACAAAACCGATCTTCGGGCCGTTTTCATCCCGCACAATCAGTTGCGCGAGGGTCGCCAGACCATGGAGCACCCCATCAGGACCACCGGCCGTCAGCGTCACGCCGTCGGGGCCGACCACCAGCCGGTAATCCTCCTTCGCCCGCGTGCTCAGCCAGCCCGCATCCAGCCCGGCATCGATCCGGAGCGCAACCGGCCCCGCCGTGGCGCCGGCCGGGCGAGCCGCCACAGGCAACACCCGCCCCGCGAGCGCATCGGCACGGCGCAGAAAGCGCCCGGCCGCCGCGCGCAGCATCGCAGAAGGCGGACGCCCCCACGCCACGGCAAACCCCTCGGACAGGGGAAGCGCACCATTGGAGAAGGTCACCGAAGACGGAAGCGGCATCAGCGCGGGAGCCACGGACTGCGCCACCACCGGCTGTTCGCCCGAGGGCGCCGCCCACGCCGGAACGACCATCATCGCAGCCAGCAGCGAAGACCCGACCAGGGCCGCGCGCGCGGTCGAAAACGCCATGCTCATCCTCTCTTGGAACGCTCCGCGGATTCCGCCACGACACGACCCGCCCAAGGCATATCGCATCGCCCGGATTCCCACGCCATCAATGTCTTACCGGCTGAGCGCCTGAATCGCGAGCAGTTCCGCATCATGACGCATCTGCCATTCGATCGCGTCGCGCAGCTTCAACGCGGACGCCGCTGCCGGATCGAGAAGGACGAGGCAATCGGGGTGACATTGCAGGGCAGATCCCGGCACCGAGGCGCTGACCGGCCCCTCGATGGCCCGTGCGGCGATCCCGGCCTTCCGGGCACCGGTCACGACCATCAGCGCCTTGCGCGCCTCCAGGATCGTACCCGTTCCCATCGTGATGGCCCGCGTCGGCACGCGGGCCGGATCACCGTCGAACAGTCCCGCATTCTGCATTAGCGTCGCCCGTGCCAGGGTAACGACGCGGGTACGGCTGGCAAGCGAGGACAACGGCTCGTTGAAGCCGATATGTCCGTTCTCTCCCAGACCGAGAAGCTGCAAATCAATCCCGCCCGCCCCGGCAATCCGCGCTTCATAGGCCCGGGCTTCCGCATCGGCATCCCGCGCCGCGCCATCGGGAACATGGGTTCGCGCACTGTCGAGATTGACGTGCCCGAACAGATGCGCGCGCATGTAATGGCGGTAAGACTGGGCCTGTTCACCCGACAGGCCGACATATTCATCGAGATTGAAGGTGGTCACCGCACCAAAATCGATGCCATCCGCGCCGGCGATTCCGACCAGCCGGCGGTAGATGCTCTCCATCGTCCGCCCCGTCGCCAGTCCAAGGACGGAATCCGGCTTGCCGCGCACCTGTCCGGCCAGCAGCCGCGCCGCCAGTTCGGCAACGCGACCGGAATCGGAACAGATGAGAACCTTCATGCTCTTTCGCTCCTTCCCACCGCCATCGGCGGCTCGCCCATCCACTCAGGGAAAGAGCACGTCTCACGGCCTGTACAATCCGGATTCAGACCGTATGACGCCAGCCCATCGACGCCAACCCGCTGACGACAGCTCACTGACGGCAGCCCATCGCCCGGAGACGCCGCATTCAGACGTGGAAGCTTTCGCCGCAGCCGCAGCGGCCCTTCTCGTTCGGATTATTGAAGGTAAAGCCGGATTCAAGTTGCTTGACCTCATAATCCATCGTCGTGCCGATCAGGAACAGCGTCGCCTTGCGGTCGACCAGAACGGTCACGCCCTTGTCGGTCACCACTTCGTCCCCCGGCCCGGCCGCCTCGACGAAACTCATGTCGTAGGCATGGCCCGAACAACCCTTGGTCGAGATCGCGATCCGCAACAACTGCCCGGCATGGGCCGTGGCGTACAACGCCCGCAGCCGATCGGCCGCCCGGTCGGACAGCGCCATCAGGGGCGGCAGAGCCCGCCTGGAAGGGGTGGGCGATGCGGTCGTCGCATTGCTGGAAACAGTCATTGGCAATCTCCCGATCCCGGCGGGCATGGCACCCCGCCGCGACGTGTCAGAACATGTTCAGGCTGAGGCGGGCATCGTCGCTCATGCGCGACATGTCCCACGGCGGGTCCCAGACGATCTCGACCGTCGCATCGGTCACGCCGGGGACGGTACGAACCGCTTCCTGCACCTGGGCCGGCAGTTCCTGCGCACTCGGACAATTGGGCGCCGTCAGCGTCATTTCAACACGCACCGTGCCGTCACGATGCAGGTCGATGGCGTAGATCAGACCCAGTTCATAGATATTCACCGGAATTTCCGGATCGAAGACGGTGGCGATCGCTGCGATCACCGCCTCCTCGTCAGGCACCGCAACGGCCGCTTCCGCGGCCGGCTGGCCATCAGGCGTCCAGCCTGCCACCGAGGGGCTGTCGCCGGCCGGCGGCGGATCGAACGAGAAGCCATGCCCCTCCGCCCCGTTCCCGGTCTCTTCCATCGCGGCCATCCTGTCGGTCTCAACCATCATTCCCGCCTCATCCGTCCTTCGAGTCTTCCGCCGGGGTCCCGGTCAACGCCGCTTCCAGCGCCGACCACGCCAACGTCGCGCAGCGGATGCGCGACCGATGCTGCCGCAAGGGCGCGAAAACCATCAGTTCCGGACGAACCCCGCCATCCTGCCCTGTCTGCAACAGGGCGGCGAACGTCCGTCCCATCGTCACGGCCCCGCCCTGGTCCTGCCCCACCGCCAGTTCGGCCATCATGTCGGCCGAAGCCAGGCAGATCGCACATCCCCTGGCCTGATGGCGCACGGTCCCGATCCGCCCGTCTCCATCGAACCATATCCCGATGCGCACCCGGTCGCCGCACATCGGGTTCGTTCCTTCGCCCCGCCCGGTCGCCCCGTCCAGCGGGCCGGCATGAACGGGCGCACGCGCCCGTTCGATCACCTGCCGCTGGTAGAGCCCGTCCCGATCCATCGTGCCCGTCTCAGACGAAAAAGCCGCGGATCTGCGTCAGCGTCGATACCAGGGCATCCACCTCCTCGCGCGTCGTGTACAGTGCGAAACTGGCGCGCGCGGTGGCGGAGAGCCCCAGGCGCCGCATCAGCGGCTCGGCGCAATGATGGCCCGCCCGCACCGCAATCCCGTTGCGATCCAGCAGGGTGGCGATGTCGTGCGGATGCACATCATCCATCGTAAACGAAATCACACCCCCGCGCTCGGCAGGTGCCCCCACCACATGCAGGCCCGGCACCTCGGCCAGACGCGGCAACGCATATGCGACCAGCGCCGCCTCATGCGCCGCGATGGCCTCATACCCGATGGCCTCAATGTAGCTGATCGCCGCCCCCAGCCCGATCGTCTCGATGATCGCAGGCGTGCCGGCCTCGAATTTATGCGGCAGGCCGGCCCAGGTGGAGTGCTCGAAGGTCACGGTGGAGATCATGTCCCCGCCACCCATGAAAGGCGGCATGGCATCCAGCAACTCCCGCCGCCCCCACAACACGCCGATCCCGGTCGGGCCATACAGCTTGTGGCCGGTAAAAGTATAGAAATCGGCATCGATCGCCTGCACATCGACCCGGCGATGCACGACGAACTGACTGCCGTCGAACAGCACGCGCGCCCCTGCCGCATGGGCGATATCGGCAATCCGCCGCGCCGGCGTCACGGTCCCCAGCACGTTCGACATGTGGGTCACGGCCACCAGCGCCACCTTGCCGTCCGCCAGCAGACGCTCCAGCGCATCCAGTTCGAGGTCGCCGTCATCGGTGATCGGCGCCACGCGCAGTTCAATGCCCGTCCGGTCCCGCAGCATCTGCCACGGCACCAGATTGGCATGGTGCTCCATCTCCGAAATCACCACCGCCTGCCCAGGCCGCATCAGGCTGCCGAAGGAGTAGGCAACCAGATTGATCGCCTCGGTGCTGTTGCGGGTAAAGATCACCTCTTCCCGCGCCGGAGCCCCGATCAGCCCGGCCACCTGGCCACGCACCGCCTCATAGGCATCGGTGGTACGCTCGCTCATCCAGTGCAGGCCGCGATGGATGTTGGCGTATTGCGTGCGCATGGCGTCGCCCATCGCATCGATCACCTGGACGGGCTTCTGCGCGGAGGCCGCGCTGTCCAGAAAGACCAGCGGCCGACCATGCACCGTCTCGCCCAGGATCGGGAAATCGGCACGCCGGTCGCGCAGCGAATCGATGGCGTCGAGCATTACCACAGGCGGGACATCCATAATCATGCGTCCTTTCGGTTCCACCAGGTCTCGACCGCGCGGTCCAGCACCGCCCGCAAGGCCGCGTCGCCCATCAGTTCCATCGCGTCGTGCAGAAACGCCTTGACCAGAATCGCCCGGGCCTCATCGCCCGCCACCCCCCGGCTGCGCAGGTAGAAAAGCTGCTCCGCATCCAGCGCCCCCACGGTCGCACCGTGGCTGCACCGCACGTCGTCGGCATAGATTTCCAGTTCCGGCTTGGCGTCGATCTCGGCGGTATCCGACAGCAGCAGAGCCTGATTCATCTGGTAGCCATCGGTCTTCTGCGCAACACGCTCGACCAGGATCTTGCCCTGAAAGACGCCCCGCGCATGGCCCGCCAGCACGTTCTTCACCGTCTGGCGCGAATTGCACGCCGGCGCGGCATGGGTAATCACGCTGGTCAGGTCGGCCACCTGCCGCCCGTCCAGCAACTGCGCGCCATTGACATGCACGATGCCACCCTCGGCCGTCAGCCTGGCATGCACTTCGTGCCGCGCCAGCGCCGCCCCCAGCGTCAGGGTGAAACTGTCATAGGACGCGTCACCCGCGACCTCGGCATGAACCACCGCCAGATGCCGGGCAACCGGGTCCTCGGTCTGCAACTTGGCATGGATCAGATGCCCGCCTTCCGCAACCGCGACATCCAGCACCGGATTGTTCAGATAATCGCCACGCCCGACCGACAGATCGAGCACCGACAGGCGCGCCCCCGCCCCCAGCACGATCCGGTGCCGGGGATGAACCGACAGCGCGACACCATCCGGCGCCACCACGACCGACAGCAGCGCCATCCGCCCGGCATCCACACCGGGCGCCACCGTCAGCGTCAGCCCGTCTTCCGCCAGCAGGGCATTCAGCGCACTGGCCACATCGTCATGCGGCGCCAGATCCACGTCCGCCGCGAAACGCGCCACCGACACCCCGTCCGGCAGCCGCGACAGGCCGGGCGCGAAACGCCCGTTCACCATCACCGCGCGCGGCAGGCCGGCATCCAGCGCATAAGCCCGCTCGGCCTCGGCCAGCAAGGCGTCGACCGCCGCCGCATCGGCCTGCACCGGCGCGCCGGCAAACGCGATATCCGCCAGCGTCCGCAGCGACGTGTATTTCCACGCCTCGACCCCCGCGCGCGGCAGGCCCGCCTTGCGCAGCAGGTCGGCCGCCTGGGCGCGCGTGGCGTTCCCCTCCCCGCCGGCATAGCGGTTCAGGAACGCAGCGGCGCTGACGCCGACGGGAGCGATCGCGTTCACGCGGCCTCCGCCAGGAAACGGGCATAGCCCTGGGCCTCAAGCTGCTTCGCCAGTTCCGGCCCGCCACTATGGATGATGCGCCCGCGCGCCATCACATGGATGCGGTCCGGCACGATGTAATCCAGCAGCCGCTGATGATGGGTAATGACCAGCGCCGAGAAATCCGGCGCCCGCAGCGAATTCACACCCTCGGCCACGATCCGCAGCGCATCGATATCCAGCCCGCTGTCCGTCTCGTCCAGAATGGCGAAGGACGGGTTCAGCATGCGCATCTGGAGCACTTCGTTGCGCTTCTTCTCGCCACCCGAAAAGCCGACATTCACATTGCGCTTCAGCATGTCGTCGGACATCGACAGATGCTTCGTCTCCTGCCGCACCGCCTTCAGAAAGGCCACCGCGTCCAGTTCTTCCTGCCCGCGCGCACGGCGCACCGCATTCACAGCGGTACGCAGGAAGTTCGCGTTATTGACGCCCGGCAATTCGACAGGCGCCTGAAAGGCCAGGAACAGCCCCAGCGCCGCGCGCTCTTCCGGCTCCAGCGCCAGCAGGTCCTGGCCCTTGAAGGTCGCGCTGCCCGCCGTCACCTCGTAATCCTCGCGCCCCGCCAGAACGTAGGAGAGCGTGGATTTCCCCGACCCGTTCGGCCCCATGATCGCATGGACCTCACCGGCCGGGATCTCCAGATCGACGCCGCGCAGGATTTCCTTGTCCGCGCCGTTATCCGAAATCTTGGCGCACAGGCCGGCAATCCGCAAAAACTCGTTGCTCACGTCACTCATCTCCGTTCAGCCGACGCTGCCTTCAAGGCTGATCTGCAGCAATTTCTGGGCCTCGACCGCGAATTCCATCGGCAGTTCCTTCAGCACGTCCTTGCAGAAGCCGTTCACGATCAGGCCCACCGCATCTTCCTCGGACAGGCCGCGCTGGCGGCAATAGAACAGCTGGTCTTCCGAAATCTTCGAAGTCGTCGCCTCATGTTCGATCTTGGCCGACAGGTTGCGGCTTTCGATATAGGGCACGGTATGCGCCCCGCACTGGTCGCCGATCAGCAGGCTGTCGCACTGGGTGAAATTCCGCGCCCCGGCGGCCTTGGGCATCATCCGCACCAGCCCGCGATAGGTGCTGTCGGAATGCCCGGCACTGATGGTCTTGGCGATGATCGTCGAGCGCGTATTGCGCCCCAGATGGATCATCTTGGTCCCGGTATCGGCCTGCTGATGATTATTGGTCACCGCGACCGAATAGAACTCACCCACCGCGCCGTCGCCCTGAAGGATGCAGGAGGGATATTTCCAGGTAATGGCCGATCCGGTCTCGACCTGCGTCCACGAGATCTTGGACCGGTCGCCCCGGCACGCGCCGCGCTTGGTCACGAAATTATAGATCCCGCCGCGCCCCTGCTCGTCGCCCGGATACCAGTTCTGGACCGTCGAATATTTGATCGACGAATCTTCCATCGCCACCAGTTCGACCACCGCCGCGTGCAACTGGTTCTCGTCGCGCATCGGCGCCGTGCAGCCCTCCAGGTACGAGACCGACGCCCCGTCCTCGACCACGATCAGCGTCCGCTCGAACTGCCCGGTATTGCGCGCATTGATGCGGAAATAGGTCGAAAGCTCCATCGGGCAACGCACGCCCTTGGGCACATACACGAACGACCCGTCGGTAAAGACCGCCGAATTCAGCGCCGCATAGAAATTGTCCGCCACCGGCACCACGCTGCCCAGATAGCGGCGCACCAGTTCGGGGTGCTCGCGCACCGCCTCGGAAATCGGGCAGAAAATCACGCCGGCCTTGGCCAGCGTTTCACGGAAAGTGGTCACCACCGACACGCTGTCGAACACCGCATCCACCGCCACCGGCGGCCGCGCGGTCTCCCCCTCGGGCAGTTCCACCCCGGCCAGCATCGCCTGTTCGTGCAGCGGGATACCCAGCTTTTCGTAGGTGCGCAGCAGTTCAGGATCGACCTCTTCCAGCGATTTCGGCCCCGGCTTCTTCTTCGGCGCGGCATAATAATGCGCGTCCTGGAAATCGATCGGCGGATGGCTGACCTTGGCCCAGGTCGGCTCGGTCATGGCCTGCCAGGCCTGGAAGGCTTTCAGCCGCCATTCCAGCAGCCATTCCGGCTCCTGCTTGCGCTGCGAGATCAAACGGATCGTGTCTTCGGTCAGGCCCTTGGGGGCCATGTCCATCTCGATCTCGGTCTCGAAGCCCCATTTGTAAGTGGATTGGCCCAGAGTCTCGACCGCATCGCGGGTTTCGGCAATCGCTGGCATGTCTTCCTGCTCCCTCAGACTGCGACGGCCGGGCCGGCAGCGGATATGTCATGGGCCGCGCAACCGGCCCCCGGTCCCCGCGCGGCCTGCCCGCGGGTCTGCATGTCGGCCAGCGTGATCGAGGACAACGCCCCCCGGATCGCGTCATTGACCGCATCCCACTGCCCGCACAGGCCGCACAGGGTGCGCGCATCGCACTCCCCGCCATCGACGCATGCCGTCAGCGAGATCGGCCCATCCACGGCGGTGATGACCCGCGCCACCGAAATTTCATGCAGCGGCCGCGCGAGACGGTATCCCCCACGCGCGCCGCGCAGGGAAATCACCAGTTCGTCGGCCGCCAGAATCTTCAGCACCTTGGCCACCGTCGGTTCGGGAATCCCCGTGGCGTGCGACAGCGAAGGCGAGGTCATCATCTCGTCCTGCTGCGCCAGGCGCACCAGGGCCACGACGGCATAGTCGGTCAGCTTCGAGAGTCTCAGCACCCGCACCCCCCTTTTCGTCCCTGGATTCCGGCCCGCCCCATAGCGGACCAATTCAGTACTGATTTACGATCCAGATGATACCCAACGGCGCCATCGTCAAGTGCAAACCGCGCACGGCGGACCTTCATGTCCGCCTGACGCGGCCGATCATCCCGCCTGCGCCCCGAAAATCAGATGCAGCGCCAGCGACAGCACGGCCCCGGCAAGGAAGCCGACCAGCGTGCCGTTCAGCCGCACGAACTGCAAATCCCGGCCCACCCGCAATTCCAGCCGCGAAACCAGCATGTCGGTATCCCAGGCCGCCACGACCCCGGCAATGAAGCGCGACAGCCGCTCGCGTACGAAAGGCAGGCTGCCCAGGATCATGCGGCGCGCCCACCCGACCACACGCTCGCGCAACGCCTGGTCGGTACGCATCTGCTCGGCCAGACGCAGCAACGTGTCCCGCACGATCGACGCCGTCCAGCCATCCGAACGGGTCATGTCGGCCTCGATCATCAGCCGCATCCGGCGCCAGACATCGCTCCCCCAGTCGCGGATGCTGTCATGGGTCATCACGCCGGCAATCGCGCCCGTGATCTCCCGGCGCCGCTCGGGGTCGGTCTCGATCCGGTCGATCTCCCCGCGCACCCAGGTGGTGAAGCCCTCGCGCAGGTCCGAATTCTGCGGATCGACCCGATCCAGTTCCTGATTGACCGCGATCAGCACCTTGGTCGCGATCGAGCCGCCGATGGCCCAGCCCAGAATCCGCCCCCCCTGCTCGCGCACGCGGTCCTCGATCATCGCACGCAGCGATTCTTCCTTGGCCTTCAGCCCGTCCTTCAGCCGCGCCAGCAGAAACGACAGCACTTCCTGATGCCGATCGCCTTCCACCAGCGCCCGCAGGGTCCGCGCCACCACGGGCGCCACATCCTCACCTCCCAGAATCAGCGGCAGCATCCGCGTCACGGCCGACCCCGCCCGCCCATCTTCCAGCCGCGCCATCACGGCGGGCGCGGCGCCGGCCAGCGTACGGCATACGGTCTGCGCGGTCGCCGGGTCATCCAGCAGGCCGGCCACGATTCCGGGCAGGTCGATCCGCTCCAGCGCAGCCGCCACATCGGCCTCGGTAAAGACGTGGGTCGCCACGAAGCGGCCCAGCGCCTCGCCCAGACGCGCCTTCTGCGCGGGCAGGATGGCGGTATGGGGAATCGGCAACCCCATGGGCCGCCGGAACAGGGCCGTCACGGCGAACCAGTCGGCCAGACCGCCCACCACGCCGGCCTTCGCGCCCGACCGCAACACATCGAGCCACAGGGCATTGGCCACCAGGCCGGTCGCCGGCGCGGCACAGGTCGCCACGGTCAGCACCCCCATGCCGGCCAGAAGGCCGCCCGCCGCGAGGCGATATCGGCGCAATGTCCGCCAGGCGGCCCGATCCGCATCGGACATGGCGTTTTCCGCATCGGGGCTCGTCTTCATCCCCTGCTCGATACCACTCCGCACGCACAGACCCAAGCGCCGCCCACGAAACCCGCTGCCCCCTCGCGGCACATCGACCGAAATTCGGCGTGATCGACACCGCCAGAGATTGCGATGGGAACGCGAACATGAAACCCTGCCGGAGCGTGACGCCACGGATGATTACAGAAAAGACAGGCCAGCAATGACCGACACCTCCATCAGCGACGCGGCGGAAATGCTGCTCGACCTCGCACGGCAATCGGTCACGGGAGCCGAGGACCTGTCCGCGGGCAATCCCATCATCACCCTGGCGCGCCGAATCGGCCGGCGGCTGACGGCCGGTACCCTCACGACCGACATGCTCGACGGCGTGGTGCGCCAACTGCGCGACGACGCCTTCCGCGCCCGGGCCGCCCGGCTGGGCCGCTATGTCGACGGCACCGACGATTCGCAGATCGCGGCCCGCCTGCGCGAGGTCGCGCGCACAGTCGCCACCGCACCGGGGCCGGAGGGCACGCCGCCCACCTTCGGCGCCTTCCGCAAAACCGTGGAACGCTGCCGCTTCGCGGCCGTCTTCACCGCCCACCCGACCTTCGCCCTGGCCAATCCGGTCTACGCGCTCCTGGCGACGATGGCATCGGCCGATCCCGCCACTC